>CAZBEI010000117.1:0-4128 GCA_964490895.1 uncultured Bdellovibrio sp.
TTCTTATCTTACGAGGAGAGACCCACAGGTTTGTTTGTGGGATTGAGCCCTTCAAAAGGCAAGACTATGCAGAGAGAGTGGAAGATTTTTTTCTTATTTTTTATTTTGGGTTTATTAGATTCTGCTCCTGTGTTTGCGCAGGAGTCTCAAGACAAAGTGTGTCTAGACACACCTCCACTAAATGAGAATTTAGCAATGGACAGGATCCAGGTAGATTTTACAAATATTTTAGAAAAATCTGATTTTTCTAAAAAGCACACTCTTTCTGAAGTTCAAAATGAAATTTTTGAAAGAGAAGTCAAAGAGTTTTATCTCTCCTATCTCTATTACGCTTACAAAGACACGCACTTTGATTCAGAAAAGCTTCTTGAGACTGTCACGGAAGGTCTGTGTGAAAACGAAGCAGCCGCAGAAATTTGCTCAGCAGAGTTTAAAAGTAGACTCCTGGCGGAGGGAGAGAAATTTTTAGCTCAATTACAGGCATCGAAAGAAGAACGAAGGATAACGTTTCAGGAAACTGCAGATAAAATCAATGAGGCTGTTCAAAAACTAAATCCCTTACTTCGGGAAATTGATTTTGTCCAAATGATGCGGGGGCCATCAGAAATGGACGACAGGCTTTGCATAGCGCCATGGTCTACTGGAGCATTCGAACGGTATCACGAAGAGTTAAGCCGTGTTTTTCAAGACAGAACCCATCGACTGATGGCAGATCTTAGCTTTCCTAAAGAAGTCTTTTTCTCTGAGGTTTGTCCGTCACCGATAGTGACAAAAGATAAATCTGATTACAGAGAGCTTTACGAAATGTTTGTAAACCACGAAAGAGTGGCTATGTTTTCAGAGCACGGCGTCAAAGAGCGAGAGAAGTTATTTTATGATTATCAAAGAGAGTTTTATGCAAAGCAGGGCAAAAGGCCAAAGTATTTACTCCAGCATTTACAGCATCATGAGATGAGTAGTAATCAAGCGCATGAAGCCGTAGAAAGAGAATTTAATCAAATAGCTAAAATTATCCGGGATTTGATTGAGAGGCAAAATAAACTTAAAGCATCGGGAGAGGACTTAAAGTCTTTGATCAAAGAAAATATTAAATATGAGGCAAAACTCAAACCAGAGATCGCATTTAAAGTCTTCGCTCAAATGGGGGATCTCAAAGAAATCACAGAAATTTTGAGCGAGCTTGAACAAGAGACGAAAAGTAAAAAATTTAGAGATGATTTTGTTTTCATAGGAAGCACAGTCGTTGGCATTGCGGCTCTAGCGAGTGGAGCTTTTTCTCTTCCAGGAGCTGCTTTTTTAGGTAATGCGGCGCTAGTGTCCATGGCTGCAAGTGGAGTCTATAGCGCGCATGAGTTTCAAGAATCTAAAAAAGAGTACGAAAAAAAACTCTCGGCTTTTATGTCATCACAGGAAGAAGATCAGGGAGAAAGTAGTCTTGTCAGTGCTCTGTTGGCGAAAGAAAATGCCCAGGCTTACCTTACAAACACTGCTCAAATCGCAGCCTTGTTAGTTGGAATAGAAGGATTAAATAACACGAGAGGTTGGATAGCACCAAAACTACAATTACCAAAGAGTCCAGTCCTGTCCAGGCAGGACAGTCCATTGATGTCGAATCCAAGATTTCGTGATGACGGAGGGCCGTCCTTTGGGCCAACAAGACCCGAGTCTGGAGGAGATGGAGTCATTGTTACAAGAATGGGCCAAACAAAAATCATAGATCCGGCACTGAGGATTGTAGGAGAAAGGACTTTTGCAGCAGCAGTAGCACCTGCTTCTGTGAATGCTGGGAAAAGTGGCCTTGCTATGGCTAGTCAGGGAAGTCCGAGTTTCACAAAAAGTACTTTGGCAAAAAATACTCTGGGAACTTTAGTTTTAGAAGAAGAATCTTTTGTCAGAATCACTCAATCTACTCAGATTGGAGATCCAGGCCTACCGCCTTCTGTGCCCAAGCCGGCAACTGCTCCACTGCCAGGAGATTTAGGAATGTCTGGAACCACTGCTATGATTGGTCCGCATGGTCTAGAATACACAGATGATCCTCTGAGCAAGCCTGGCTTACAAGTTGTTTTAGGTGGGAACTTCGTGGGTCATCCCCAGACTCCTATTGCAAGGTTTATTTCTCCATTAATAATGCAGCCATGTTCAATTATGATCAGCGATTTAATGAGTGAAATTAGAGCATTGCAAAAATTGAAAAAAAAAATAAGTAAAACAAAGTTTTTAGAGCTTAGCGAAAGAATAAGAAATGCAAAAAAAGATATTGAGACTCTTTTGAGGTTATTAGAAACCTGGAGTGAGTTAGCTAAACAATTATCTAGACCAGAGATTAGGGCTGAAACAAGTGTGTTAAAGAGAGATGGATTTCAGATTTCTGTCGATATCAATGTACGATCTGTAGAAGAAAAACAGGCTTACACGATTTCGGTGTCTTTTAGAAGTTCGACCGAAGTTGTTTCGTTTGTGCTCCCTATTGAGATATCAGATGCAGAATATCAGTCTTATTTAAAACCTGAAAAAACTGCGGCAGAAACTCTCAGGCAAAGACAGGCCATGAATCAAAAGGTGGCAACTTTCTTTGAACAAGAGGCCAAAACTTTTAGAGAGTTTTTACTGAGAGAAAACGAAAGACTGACAGACACCTATGCGGAAGCGTTGAGTAAAGTAAAAGTGAATCGTGCTAAAACATGGATTCTTTTTGATTCGCGTGGTGCTCGAGATTATTTTGCAGCAAAAGGCAAAGCAGGCAATGTCTGGGGGCACCCTTATGTGAGAACTGAAATTGAGATGTTAGTGCGTATGTTCGCAGAAGCAAACAATAAAATACTAGATGACGGTTGGCATCAGGAGCCTACACTCAGGGCGGCTGTTGCTGCGGCTCAAGAAAAAATAACACAGGCAAGCGCTAATCAAGAGATCTCTTATCAGGAGTGGATTTTCTTAAATTTCGAATATATCCGAATTATTGATGGAATACTGAGGCCACCACTCAAGAGTGGATCTGGATATTCTATGAGGGGTGGAGGACTCGAGCTTCCGTTTCCAGAAGCTTTGACTAGGCTTGATTTATTGCGCCTATTTGCTGTGCCACAACTGATACCTTTTAAGGTAGCAGATAGCGCATTGGATGTGGACAGACGCACGCAATCTCCATCCGAAATTATGGATCATGATTTTACGCATTGGGATGTGCTACAAGATGCACATCGGGGGGTTTTCTATGATCAAAAATTAAGGGAAAGGCTTTTAACTCCCGAGGAGCAAGCGGCAATCAAAGCACATCGAGAGAAAACTGCTTTTATCCTACTTGATGAAGTAGGGCAAATCCAAGACGCTGAACTTAAAGATCAAATCATTGGAGTGTTGTTTAAACTTTTGCATGAAGCTACAGCCAATATCTATGATCCAGAGTTTTTTGAAGGAACGAGAGTCTACAGTAATAATGTCTTGCCATGTGATCTTATTTTTTTGAGATTTTATTTTAATGGATCAGAGAAAAAACTCTCGATTGATTACTCGAGAGGGAGTGAAATTGACACATGGGTTTTAAAGCATACTGAGGCTATTCTAAATGATTATCCATCGGTAGAACCACGTAGGCTCAGGCGCGAAATTTTACTACAAGCAGTTACAGGAATGGATAGTGAGACAGCAGTGGCTGCAACACAGGCACTGGCAAAAGAATTTAAAGGTGACAGTATAACCGTGAAAAGGATCATTGAAATCTTAAATAACTCTTCTGATCCTCCTCATCCGGAGACAGTAAACAGATTATTGCGTGTACTTATCGGTTTAGAAGTTAGAAATCTAGAGGCTTTGGATGGGTTTTCAGATTTTGTTGTTAGAGAGATCAAGTATGGGAGTAGGCTCCCAATCATATTTCCTGACATTCAAAGAGTACTAAAAATTTTATACTTCAGAGATACCGCCACAGCGAGGCAGATTGTAAAAGGACTTCCTCCCGAGAATCGTGATGCCGCACAAATGTATCTCCACGAAATGGGCTTTACTGATACCGAAATCAAAGGATTTATAGAGCAAAGATAAGGCTCTACCCAAAAATGAGCTCATTTTTGAACATCGCCATTGACGTTTATGGCCATATACAGCAATATGGATGCTGTATATGGA
>CAZBEI010000118.1:0-65202 GCA_964490895.1 uncultured Bdellovibrio sp.
AATGCACATGCCTTAAAGAAAAGAACTCTGGGAGGATTGAAAAGTGATGAACTTAAATTTGAAAACTTTGTCTGATTCAGAACTTCTTCTTCAAACAAAAAAAGCAGTGACTCGCGAAAGAGAATCGGCTACTTTTTCGGAGGCTCAAGGGCCAGAGCTTGAAAATAATAAAAAAAACCAAGCTAAAACTGTGGCTACTTCGCCTGGCGAAGCAGTAAAGCAAAGTCAGGCCCAGGCTACTTCCCCAGAAGAAGTAAAAAGCGAAGTGACACAGAGGCCCTATATTCCTGTTTTAGTTCGTAACGAAGTATCAAAAAAAGCTCAAGACCAATGCACTTACATTTCGCCCATAACAAAAGAGCGTTGCGCAGAGCATAGATTTTTGCAGATTGAGCACGAAATTCCTTTTGCTAAAGGAGGGAGCTCTCGATTAGAAAATTTAACTCTAATCCTAACAACACACTCTAAAAACATACCCTAAAAAAACCACAATGCTACACACCACTTTTAGACAAAGAATTTCTAATCCCAGACGGCTCCGGAATATGAAAATCCGCCACCAGGTGGAAAATCTTATTCGTGAGTTTTTTTTCGAGCAAAACTTTTTAGAAACTCGGACTCCTCTGTTAGTTAAAAGCCCTGGGATGGAGCCTCACATTCGTCCCTTTAAGCTTAAATCGGGAGCTTATCTCCCCACTTCTCCAGAATTTGCTATGAAAAAACTTTTGGTGGGAGGTTTAGTAAAAATATTTCAAATCTGTCCTGCTTTTAGAGACGAACCTCGCTCTCCTCACCATCACCCTGAATTTATGATCTTAGAATGGTATCGAGCTCAGGCCGGCTATAAAGAAATCATGGAAGATACCGAAAACTTAGTCGCTTTTATGGCTCAAAAACTATTTCAGAAAGCTTCCCTAAGCTATCAAGAAAATGAAATTTCTGTAAAACCACCTTGGCCTCGTTTTAAAATAAGAGATCTATTTATGCTCCACACTGGAGTGGAGCTCACTCAAACACAAACTTTAGCTAAAATGCAAAAGTCGTGTAAAAAACTTAGACTCCCCGTGTCTCCGAAAGACACTTGGGATGACCTTTATTTTAAAATCTGGCTCAACCTCATTGAACCTAAACTCCCCAAGGATCGTGCTATTTTTGTCATAGACTATCCTACTTCGCAGGCAGCTCTCTCTGTTTTAAAAAAGGAACCTGATGGAAGCACATGGGCCAAACGTTTTGAATTTTATATTGGAGGTTTAGAGTTGGGCAATGCCTTCGAAGAACTCACCGATCCCGTCGAACAAAAAAAACGTTTTATCCACGACATGGCGCTCAGAAAAAAAATCTATGGTCGCTCTTTTCCAAGCAACCCAATCGACGATGAGTTTCTCGCAGCACTAACAGAAGGCCTGCCTCCCTCGGGTGGCATAGCCGTTGGAGTGGATCGGCTTGTGATGCTTTTTGCCAATGAAACAGACATTGATTACACGGTTTGGCTACCGAGCTATACTCAGCCTTGTAGATTAAATAATTTTTAAAGCAAAACAGATACTCCCTAACCAAAATTTTCACGACAAATTAAGGGATCGCCTGGACTCCAAGTCAAATAGCTCCCATGAACCTTAGGGTATCCCATGTTGATGTACTGGGCATTTTTTTCGCCACTGCTTAAAACCATTTCGTCTTTATCGTGGCAATGTCCCATCACAACGAAATCAAATCCCTGCTTGATTTTTTCTGATGCAAAATTTCTAAACTCCAGTCGAATTTTTTCTGCACGATCTTGAGGCATGTCTTCGAACCTAAAAATTTTTCCTGTGCGACTGTGCCTGCTCCAGTTTTTTCCAATCCAATCGACTAAGCCATCAGGTGCACAGTAAACAAATCCTTTCATCGCAGAGCTCCTGAGAAATGATCTGACCATCCTATATCTTAAGTCATTTGTCTTAACCAAGTCTCCATGGGCAAAGTAAAACTTTTTGCCTTCAAGTGTAAGCTCAAAGTCTCGAGCATAAAGGCGCCCATCACAGAAAATATTTTTCATGAGAAAATCATGGTTACCTTCGATGTAGTGGATCTCAACCCCCTTTTTTTTGAGTGTGCTCAGGATTTCAAAAAAGTCTTGATAGCGAGCGCGAAAAATTTTTTTACCTCCTATAAAAAGATCAAAAATATCTCCTGCAAAAACAAGAATATCTCCACCAGAAATTTTATTTTTTAACCTTTCTAGTAACTTCTGATAAATCGGGTCATTCTTATCCAAAATATGAAGATCCGAAAAAACCAAGAGTTGCATAGGGATAGTAAGTAACAGGATCAGAGCTTTTGATCCAGGATTTTTCCGCGGTTAGAACTCAGTTTCTGGGCTGCCTCTCGCATTTTCAGAAATTCTTCGCCTGAGAACTGTCTTACAATGGCACCGGAGCCATCTTTAAGCACAACCTTTAGCCCCAGCTCTGAACTTGTGAGAGAGGCTTGGAGCTCTTGAGATGAAACATGGAGTTCATTTTGAAATGTCTTGAGAGCTTCTTCGACTTTTTCATCATTTGCAGTCAGTGGTACAGCCAGTGGTGCAGCCAGTGGTGCAGTCAGTGGTGCAGTCAGTGGTATATGAAGATGATCGTCTTTTTGAGGGGCCTCCTCATGCTGTTTTCGTTCTTCTCGCGCATGCCCATCGGCCTCTTGTTTCCGAGAAATTCGGGTAGGCAATTCCATGAGCCCACTAAAAGGATTAATTTTCACTTTCGACCCCCTGCATTACTCTTTTCGGCATTCTATATAAAATATTTAAATAAAAACCCCCCACGAGCTCGGCACTCCTGGGGGGTGGGCTTAAGACAATCTGTAGGAGCGTTATCGCCCTTACAGATTTAGGCGCAAGACGATTCTGGACACTAACCTAATAACTTTAATGCAAGCATAGGAGCTGTATTGGCTTGAGCCAGCACAGCAACCCCGGCGCTTTGCAAGATCTGGCCACGCACTAGGGCCGTAGTCTCTGCAGCAATGTCCGTATCTGCAATTCGAGACCTTGCAGTGGCTAAGTTTTCTTTGCCAATTCCAATATTATTGACTGTCGCATGGAGCTTATTTTGAGTGGCTCCCAAGCGAGCTCTGGCTTCGAAAACTTTTGCAATGCCGCCATCAACCATATCCATCGCTTCGCGGGCGCTATCGATTGTTTCGTAATTTAATCCTTCGACTCCCAACGCAGAAGTTTTGACATTGTAATCTCCTGGCATAAACACAATTCGATCCGAATCATTGAGTTCTTTTCGAATGCCCACTTGAAATTGCAACTCTGCTTTTTGTGCTTCACCATTGAGTAGAGAGGTCCCATTGTAATTGGTCACATTGGCAATTCGATCTACTTCGGCAAGCAGTGTCTGGACTTCTTGATGAATAAAACCCCTTTCTTTTTCGCCCACGGTGTCCGAAGAAGCCTGGACAGCCAGTTCTCGCATGCGAATTAATATATTTCCTATTTCTGTAATTCCGCCCTCTGCCACTTGTACAAACGAAATTCCATCATTGGCATTTCGCTCTGCCTGCGACATGGAACGAATTTGAGCACGCAAATTTTCACTAATAGACAAACCTGCAGCGTCATCCCCTGCAGTGGTGATGCGATTTCCAGAAGAAAGTCGCATGTAAGATTTTGCTTGCTCGTCATTATTTTGAGAAAGGACCCGATTGGCTGCCATTGCAGCAATGTTTGTAGATATTCTTAAACCCATAACAAACAATCCTCCATTGCTCGGTCGCCTAAAATTTTTAATTTTAGACAAGAGAGCCTATCTCCTGAACGCTTTGTTCAGGCCGAGTTGTTTAAAAAACGTCTGTTTGGGAAACAAGAACGAAAACTTCTACAGAATTCCGCCACAAGCAACAGCAATGTACTCCGGCAGACGTTGTCAGTTTTTTCAGGGAACCCTGTGCTCCCTGCTGACAATAACTGTATCGGAGAGAATAGCTGTTACTTGACTAAAATACTAAACATTAACAATTCCCACTCTAAAGTTAGGGCGAGGACTAAACCTACTCCCCGCCCCTTCAAAAACGGTGGGGTTTGGCAACCTAGTTTGCGAATCAACCCAGAAGCTTCAATGCCAACAAGTTGTTCTGATTAGCTTGACTGAGGACCGAAACACCAGCTGATGTGAGAATATTGTACTTTGTCAACTCTGATGCTTCAGTGGCCACATCTACATCGTAGATTCGGCTTCTGGCAGCAGTCAAATTCTCATTATAGATTTGCATGTTGTTAATACTGGATTGGAGTCTGTTTTGCAGAGCTCCAAGCTCAGATCGGTTTTCAGTCAAGAGTTTGATAGCGTCATCCACCTTTGCTAAGTTATTTTGGGCGTCTTCTTTTGTGGCCACACTCATGCCACCAACCCCCAAATGTTCTGAAGTCACATTGGTTTTTCCCGAATCAAAAACAAGGCGATCTTGCTCAGGATTGTTATTGAGACCAATTTGAATTTCTAAAACAGCGCCATCTCCACTCAGAAGCTTTCGACCGTTGAACTCTGTAGAAGCTGCAATTCGATCAATTTCTTGGCCCAATTGCTGGACTTCTTTGTTCACAAAGCTTCTTTCGGCATCTCCAATCGTATCCGAAGCAGACTGGATAGAAAGCTCTCGAAATCGCACTAAAATATTGGCAACTTCGTTCATTCCGCCCTCTGCTGTCTGAATCATAGAAATACCGTCATTTGCATTTCGAACATCTTGCTGGATGCCCCGGACATAGCCTCTCATCTTTTCTGAGATAGCCAGGCCAGCGGCATCATCCGCAGCTCGAGTGATTCTTGTACCAGACGCCAGTTTCTCTAGGGACGCTTTTTGAGCAGCACTATTTGTGCCCAAATTTCTTTGCGCCGCCAGAGATTGGACGTTTGTACTTACACGTAGACCCATTGTACACCTCCATCAAAGCACTCCATCAAAACACTAAAGCATAAAAATGCATTAGCTTTTAGAGCACCTCTATTGTTTTGCAGGATTTGCTGCACCCTGCTTTTTAAGCTCTCTAGCCGGCACCACACCAGCTAAAAAACTTCTTACAATTGATTAAATCGGTCGGAATTAATAAAACTTTATACTTTTTTGATCAGGTATATTTAAAAAATAAACATGGCTCATAAAACTATTTAACTTATTGTATTTTATCAGAAATAATTGAAGCAGCGCGGTATGGATCAATCTCTTGTCTTAACAGTTTGTCTAAGACCTCTTTTCCAAAAGCAGAATTAAAGACTGTTTTAACTTTTTTATTAAGCTCTTCTGTCAAGATTTCCAGAACCTCATTTTCGAGAAACTGAAGTCTCTTTTTTTCTCTATTCTCACTGTTTACTAAAAAGGTTTGATGTTCTTGAACGGCATCCAAAAGTTCTTTAATCCCACCTTCTTTCAAAGCCTCTGTTTTAAGGATTGGAACTTGCCACGTGTTTTTTTCGTCTGGCTTTAGACCCACAAAAGAAACGAGTTCTCTCACTAACTGATCAGCCTGGGGCCGATCACTTTTATTGACTACAAACAGATCTGCAATTTCCATCAGTCCCGCTTTCATCACTTGAATCGAATCTCCGCTCTCTGGAACTAAAACAACCACAACGGTTTGTGCGAGTTTCATAATATCGAGTTCTGTCTGCCCCACCCCAGCAGTCTCGACGAGAATGACATCAAAGTGAGCAGCGTCTAAGACCAAAACAACCTCCTGGGTAGCCTGCGAAAGCCCGCCCCTTTTTCCTCGAGTGCCCACGGAGCGAATGAAAACCTTTGGATCCAAGGCATGAGCTTGCATCCGGATTCGATCGCCCAAGAGAGCTCCGCCAGAAAATGGGCTCGAAGGATCCACGGCTACAATAGCCACTTTTTTTCCTAATTTTCTCAAAGAAGCCGTCAGACGATCAATCAGAGTCGATTTGCCTGCTCCAGGAGGACCTGTAATCCCCCAGACCTGGGCTTTTCCTGTGTTTGGAAAAATTTTTCCCATGATTTGGCTTAAATCTGAATCTCGGTTTTCGACCTTAGATAAAACTCGGGCAAGCGAAAGGAGATCTCCCGACAAGACTCCTTGCGTTAATTTTTCTATCGAATTCCTATTTGCCTGCAAAATCCGCCTACCTTGAATTAAACCTGCCTCAAAAAACCCAAAAATCCTAGTCCTATTTCAAGAAGGTGCGCTATCATTAAGACAGATGGCCGAAGTCTATGTGAGTCGTGATCTATACGAGTTAATCATTGGCGAGCCGCTCCCCGTTGCTTTGTTTTTAAATATTCATGGCAAATACATCCACTATAAAAACAAGGGAGATGTGATTGATAAAATAATTTTTGTACGCCTAGAGCTTCAAAAAATAAAATCTATTTGTATTCTCAAAGATGATTTGGAATGTTTTTTAAGTTGGACTCTAAAAAATAATCCACCCAAAACCTTACTTGAAACCACAAACGAACCCCCTCTTTTCTCAAACGCAAAAATTGAAGCAACCCGGGCCATGCTTGATATTTTTCGAGATACTCATCCTGACAAAAAAATCGCTCAAGCCATCAAATCCAGCCAAAAACTTGTTTTAGAAATCATGAAACTTCCGTATGCGTCCCAAGGACTCAGTCTCTTACACAATTACTCAAAAGGTTGCGTGGATCACTCTGTCAATGTCAGCGTGCTGTCGGTGTATTTGGCAATGCAAATGGGCTACACTCATGCACATGTTTTACAAAACATTGCGGCCGGAAGCCTCCTCCACGATGTCGGAAAATCTAAAATCCAAATCACTGCGGAAGACAACGGCGAAGAGATCAAAAAAAAAATGCTCAATCACCCCCTCTTTGGAGTCACGCTGCTCGAAGGAGATTTTAAGGAAAATACGACCGTCCCAAACGAAATTAAAATCATCATCGCCCAACACCATGAATGCTTTGACGGCAGTGGCTACCCCAATAAACTCAGAGGCAATACAATCAATGACCTCACTCGCATTGTCTCCATTGCAAACCTGTTTGACGAGCTGATGTCTGAAGGGAAGGGAACTCTTATCGACCGTCAGAAAAATGCGATTCTCAATCTAGACCGAGAATATTATTATAGATTTGATCCACTCAAATTAGATAAAGCTTTAAAAATTTTAAAATTAGGGATCTAAGTAAAATTCCCGCGTGACTCCCTCAAAAAAATGGAGTGCCTCTCCACTCTTAGAGTATCCAAAGTGATGAATTCGATAAGTGCCAACAGGCGTATTAAAATCTGTCTCCCATAAAAATTTGACGCGTGAACACTGAGCGCAATCCCGAGAGCGTTCTCGATTCCAAAAAAATCGAGTCTCTTTATCGCCATCAATAAACACTGGCACCCAAGTCTGATTTTCTAATCTCCGAACTTCAATAAAATGATCGAGTAATTTTAAGCTATTTCTTGGGTTTGCAGATCTAAATTTTACAACGATAGTATCCCCCTTGAGATAATGACTGTGAGGTTGAGATAATACATCTCCAAATTTTTCCCAAAATTTCTTTCCATCCGTTTGAGTTTGTGAAAGATAATCTTTGAGTGGTTTTTTCCTGGCGGGACGAGGATCGTCGATAAAAACCTCTTTTCCCTCTTTCATGGATTTTGCCATTTTTGAAAATGTCTCCAAGTAGACACGGAGCGTTTGAGGGCCAAACAAAGTAAAGCCACCCTCATAATTTTGCTCCTGATATTCTTCGGGAGTGGTCACATATCCTGAATAGTCGTTCGAAATGGCTGAGATCATTGCCGAGTTGACCCCAAGTGGAGCCAATTCTTCGATGAGAAGTTTTTTGAGCCTTCTTCCCGCCATCGTGGTCATCTCGCCAGGAACTCCAGCAATAGCCAAGGACCCAATCACTAAAAGTTGAAAGGGAAGCGTCTCCGGCAATAGGTCTGGGTTTTTAGGATCGGTGGCCATTAAAATAATTTTAGGTCGGTGACAATCTTTTCCATGCGTCGAACCGCCCAGAAGAAGTCTCAGAAAAAGTGCGATCCCTTCTAGAGGAGGCGCTACGATTGTTTCGTCTTGCTTCATCCCTTCAAAAAGGCCTGGAATGTCGCTTGGACCATCGTCGGCGCCTGCTGCAAAAGAATACCCCATCGCTGCATTGCAGGCTTTTAGCGGCATATGAACCCAAACTGAACGATAACGAAGCTGAGGAGAGAGCTCCAGTAAAGCGTTCTCAAAAAGCTCCTTTGCTTTCGCATATTGTTTAAAGCCATTTTCCTCAGTCAAAATAAAGTCTGCTAAAAGATCTTTTTTTCGATTCCCTTTCGAATCCACCTCAAATGGGGGAGCCGAATCTCCTTCGTTTGCATTTGCAAAAGCAGCCACAAAAGTTTTAGCATGAGTATTCATTTCTCTTTCGAAAAACTCAGCAGCCCTCCCTTTATTGTCAGCGCTCACAAGGTGGTTTCGGTTACTCATGCAGGTGGCATGAACTGCAAACCAATTAATGAGGCCGATTTCTTGATTGGGCTCTTGAGTAAATCTCAAGACCAGGCTTGTGGGATCGATATTGTACTCAAAATTTTTCCAATCTTTGTTTGCATAATAGGCTGGAAGGGAGCGATTTTTAGAGGCCCCCAATAATCGGCCTTCATTGATTCTAATATTTCCGGACGCCCTATTATGATAAGCTTTTAAAACAGACTTTGTAATTCCATCTACAATCACATCAAAATTTTTTTGATCAAACCCCAGGGTGGGAAAATTAAAAATATCATGGTGAGAAAATCCACCTGGGCCCGCGTGAGTATGGGTGGCAGAAATCAGAAGATTCGCTTCTTTAAATTTGCCAGGTACAGTGACTTCTAAATTCTTTAGAACAGCTGTTTTTATTTCTGCAAAGACCAGGCCCAAATCAACAATCACGATCGCCATAAGCTGATTCGATTGAGGCAACTCGATCACAAAGGCCCGGGACCTCAAGCGAGTATGAATGCCCTTTCCAACCTCTTCTGTGTTCCCATAACCCATAAAGGGTCTCTCCACAGCGGGACCCGTGATGTCTTCTAAGGCCGATCCAATGACAAAAAGATCATGCCCTTTAGCCAAGCAAAGAGGAGTCCCAAGAGGGGTCCAAAGAGGGGTCCAAAAACAAAAAACCAAGACAAAATAAAAAATTTTAATGTGGTGCATCATAATTATGACACTTATCGTCATAATTCTATTTTACTTAAGGATATTAACACTCTAATGCTTTGCAGTGGTTACGACGCAATACATTAAGAATGTGTATTGCTTTTTTGAACAATTTAGATATTCTTTTCCAAACGTAGTTTAACTTCGAATTGGGGGAACTTTATGAAATCAAAAATGATCTCGTTGTTGTTTTTAATAAGTCTTATTTCAAGCCCGTTTGCAAATGCAAATGACCTAAACGACCTTATTTTACAAAAATTAACTCTCACTTTGCAAGATGCAGAGAATCTCATCAATTGGAAAGTTGGCGACGAAATGAATTACAATGTCTCCCTTGGAGCCTTTGGCCAGATCGGTACAATGAACAAGTCTGTAACCAAGGACGAAGGTGCAGCCCTTTGGATTAAACAAGCCCTGTCCTTGTCTGGAATGCAAGATACTTCGGAGATTTTAATTAATAAAGCTGACGGAAAAATTCTTAAAATGATCCACAATGGACAAGAACAACCCGTTCCAAACGAAGAAATCGAAATCATCTCTCAAGACTATACCAACGTCACTGTCCCAGCCGGGACTTTTGATGTGATCCATGTCGTCGCAAAAACAAAACAAGTAAAAAGAATGGAGATCTGGAGCAATCCTGTAAAAACAGTGATGGACGGAGCAGTAAAGCTGGCGGTTGCGGCCCAGTTTGGCGAAATTGTCATGGAGCTCACTGGTTTTAAACACGGGGCTTTATGATTTTATTATGATTTTATTTTCTTCTAAAGAAAAAAAAATCCTAGAAATTGCAAAAAAAGAAGTCCATCCAAAATTAGCCCTCGAGTTTGAACCAATCACTCGGGGGCCATTTTTTGCTCTCCTCGGGATTATAGCCATTGGGTTTTTGGGTTTGTTTTACATCATCGTCATGAGGTTTTGTGGCCGAAAACCCTGAGTTTGATCTCCTGATTGTAGGTTCTGGCCCGAGCGGAGTTCAGGCTGCCCAAGTGGCTCTCCAAAATGGAATAAAAGTCGGCCTGATCGACATTGGTTTTACGGAAGACAAATACGAAAAGCTCATCCCTCCAATGTCTTTTTCTGAAATTAAAAAATCAGACCCCAATCAATCTTTTTATTTTTTAGGAGAAAATGAGGAAGCCGCATTTCAAAGTCAAGCCAAAGCTGGAGCCCATCTCACGCCCCCCAGACAACACATGATTCGAGACATGGAAAAAATTTTTCCAATAGAGTCCTCGACTTTCCTACCCTTGCAAAGCACTGCTCAAGGAGGATTAGGTGTGAGTTGGGGTTCTAATGTTTTTGGGCTAGAGGACTTTGAGTTAAACAAAATTGGAATAGATCCAATTGAAATCAAATCTTTTTACAAAGAGACAGCGTATGAAATTGGGGTGAGTGGGGACTCCAATGACGATTTAGCAAAGCTCATTGCAAAAGATATTCCATTACAAAGGCCGCTTTTATTGGATTCTATGGGGCAATCAATTTTAAAAATATATCAAAAAAAAAGAGCTCAGTTTTTAAAAAATGATTTTATATTAGGGCAAAGCGTCCTGGCCAATCTCTCGGAGCCCATTCAAGATCGAAGTGCAAACCCACACTGGGATATGGATTTTTGGAGTGATGCAAAAAAATCTGTTTACCGTCCACAATTTACTTTATCCCGCATACTAAAGGAGCCTTCTTTTTACCACCTCCCAGGACGTCAGGCTATTTTTTTCAAAGAAGCAGACTGTGTCTCCCTCCACTGCAAAAATGTGAGAAATAACAACTCGGAGGTTTTTAAAACAAAATGCCTTTTATTGGCTGCAGGAGCCATAGGCAGCGGCAGAATTGCTCTCAGGTCCTTCTCTGAATTCAAAACCAAAATCCCAATCCTCTGTAATCCAAATCTTTGGGTTGCAGCTCTACACTGGCCCTTATTGGGCCGCCCTGTACAAGATGCGAGGTACAGTCTTGCACAACTGACTTCGCTTTTGAGAGTCAAAGAAGACCCCCAGGATTATGTCTTAGCCCAATTTTACTCTTATCGGTCTCTTTTACTCTCGAGACTTTTACTCAATATTCCACTGCCGCCAAGCTTCGGTTTACTTTTTACAAGGCTCATTTTGAATTCTTTTACCTGTGTGAATTTGCATTTTTCGGATCACCCCTCGCCTCTCCGATGGCTTCAGCTGAAAGAAGGGGGAGAAACTCTTTTGGCTCATTCAGAATTCTCGGTACAGGAAAAAAAAACACTTCGAACAAGAGAACACCAAATGCTAAATAAGCTTTTTAGACTTTCTTGTTTCCCCTTTGGAGTCAGCCGTCCTGCCCATGGAGCGAGTATCCATTATGCAGGAACACTGCCCTACTCTCGAGAACTAAAACCACTCACCTGTGATCCCAGTGGAAAACTGCATGGAACGAGTAGAGTTTATGTTGGAGACGGATCCACATGGAATTACCTGCCCGCAAAAGGATTGACTTTTACTTTGATGGCCAACGCGCGGAGGATTGCCTCGCACATTGCAAAAGAACTTATAAAAAGTAACTAGTACTCGTACACAATATCTGCATCCAAATCTTTCCAGGTCCCATTCACATTTTGCTTGAGCAGAGTCCGTCCTTTGAGCTCTAAAAGTTTGACAGAGTCTTTTTCGAAAGTAAAAAGAAGTGGATTGACAACCGCAGCAATGATAAAACTCGTGGGTTTCATTTTTACAACGATGCAGTCTTTGCCATTTATTTTGAGTTCGCTTTCTTTGAAAAATTTAAATCCCACTGTATCTCTGCGCTCCAAAACAGCAAAACGAATGGAAATCGTCTCGCCACCAACAATGTCTTTCCAGTTTTTTTTCAAATAATCAATTACCGTAGGGCCCACTACAAGATTGGGTGCTAAATCTTCTTGATCTGTTTTTGTTTTCCCATCGCTCACCGTTGTAAAAATCACTTTTCCGTCTTTGACTTCTAAGGTCCTTTCGTCTCCCAGTTGTTTTTGATGGATTTGATATTTCAAAATTTTACCGTCTTTTAGCAATAGCTCTTCGATGACCGCTTCCTTTTTATTTGTGGGCTCTGTAATGGTTGTTTTTACATTGGTGTTGTCTGAAACGTTTGTCTCTTCGCGCTTCATTTGATACAAAAGTTTTTGTTTGTCTGAGTTTAATTCATAAAGCTTTGCTGTATAAGTGATGGCCCAGGCTGGCGAAGTGAAATTTAAAACACCCATAAAAAATAAAAACTTATTCATTTTCATATTTTCCTTTTATTTTCCTTCTCGCACCAAGTTTCTGTTCCAATTGGGAACTTCTACAATGAGGTTCTTAGTCCCACGAGGGATGGTTTGGCAAGCTAATCTTGATTGAGGGGTCAGTCCTGGGGCTTTGTCTAACTGGTCTTCTTCGGCCTCAGTACTGTCATTGCAATCGCCTGCACCTTCTTGCACAATGACATGGCAAGTGGAACAAGCACAAACACCGCCGCAGGCATGGTCAATGTCAACCCCACTCGCTAAAGCAATATCTAAAATACTTCCAGGAAGTCCGGTCTCTGAACTGGGCCTTTGCTCAGGATTTATTTGCACCTTCGAGACAACAGGCAAAACGTTTGGTTTTTCTCTGGTGCGAAACTCAATCCAAAACGGATTTTGGGGCAAACTCTGCTTCTCCATGGCACAGAAGAAAATAGCACAATTTGCCCCTCAATGCAGTGATCAAATACTACAATCCAGGGCTCCGGGTTCAAAGACTTTCCCCAACATCTCGCTTGTCTTTTTTCGAAGCGATTGGATATTTTCTTTCGTCTTTGCTTGAGCAGACGCGCTTGACTTTAAGCCAATTTCAGCTTCAAAGCTTGTATCACAAAGATGAGCTCTGAGAGTTGAGAGGACATATGCCTTCACACCTGCTACCGAAGACGGGCGCTCTCCACCCGTAAAGAAGCCAGTCCACTTTGCACCAGTTGCCTCGGCGCTAAGTACATAGGCCCCAACTCCGGTCAAAGAGACTTCCAGTTCTCTTTTCATATCATCCAGATTCCAAATGGGTGCGCTTGCACTGCCTCTTTCGATCAAGAGATCTACCGCATGCGTGAGACGGCCATCAAAAAATCCAAATGGATCAGAAGTCGCATCATCTTTGGAACACTCTGCAGATTTTGAAGGACTGGCCAAATTCACAACGTCTTCGTCTGTGCAAAACCAATCGCTATGAGTGGGCAAAACACCTGTATAGCCATAGGCCACAGCCATTTCGTCATAAAGACCGACATGATCTAAGTGCCTAAAGCTACGGCCCAAGTACTCCATGATGGAGCGAGAAACTTTGCCTAACTCAAGTTCCTTGTCAGCACCTAAGTTGCCTCTAAAATTATGACGTAACCCAATGTTATGGCCCAATTCGTGCGTGATTATGTCATGAAAATAGCCTTCCATATAGGTTTCGAACGTAAAACCCTCGGGTGGATTCTCAAAATCTGTTCTCTGCATGATGGGATCTTCTAACGAGGGATCTTGCGAACGTATGGCAAGCTCCAGCTCTGAGCCTAGTTTTAGCTGGTAAGTGACAGAGTTTTTATCCGCTTCCATTTGGTCCAATCCGTGTGGGCCACTGTGGGGGAGAACTCCGCCCTCTTGCAATTTAAACCACTCCCTGTACATCTCTACAATGTGCGGGCCTTGAACCAATACATTTGCACTAAAATTTTCGCCTGTGTATTGATTGGCAATCGAAGGACCTAATCCCCCGTAGGGTGCTCTGTTCAATAAATCCCATTCAATAATATTGTACCGAATATCTCCTGCCACTAAAAGCGCACTCCTAGGATCTGTGGATGAAATAAATTCGTAATTAAATATTTTCTTACCTGTAATTTTCAGGAATCTTTCGTTCCATTCTTCGAATGCACTCACAAATCCCTTTTGAAATTCTGCAGGCACGTTTTTAACGTAATACTTAACCCCGTCCATACGAGCATCCAGATCAAATCGTTCAATGAGAGGAGTCTTATTTCGCTTCGTTAAAAAGAAACCCACTTCCGGAACTGCTTTTCGGGTGACAAAACTTGGATTAAAAATGTCCCCAAGTTTCAAATACCAACGATTGGTGATGACAGTCTCTGGAGCATTGGGATCAGTGGCTGTCAGCTCGACCAAATGGGCCTCCACATCAAAGACCAAAGTGTTTTTCGAAAAATCAAAACTTACCACTTGGCTTTTGACGGACTTAAACTTAGCTAAGATAGGATCGCCTTTCCGAATAGCCACTAAGTCTAAAAGATCTCCCAAATGCGAAAGATCTAAAACCACCGCTTTTTTGAGAGGATCAAGAGCCACCACCGGAATCCCCATCAGTTCTTTTTTGACCGCTCCATCAGAACAATTTCCATCGCAATTTAAAACTTTAAGCAAAGTTTGGCCAAATAAAAGGGGTTTATCCACTCGAGTACTCACTAAAAGAGAAGGGAGGTCGGCCAACTTTAATCTCCCAAGAGTTTCGTCTGTTTTATTAGAAACTTTGATGATCACTCCACCAAAAACCATGGTTTGACCCACTAAACTTTGCGGCATACTAAACTGCAGCGAAGTCGAATCCAAAACAGGCGGCCGTCTGCGGCGGGCGCTAGGAGAACTTGGAAGCTCAAAAACTCGATTTTCAAGTTTTTCTTTGACCGCTTCACCCCCTAAAATCTGAAACTGATATTGGTCATTTCCTATAGTTTTATCGACCCTTGGATCCCCCGCTACAACCACATTTCGAGCAAGATCATTGTCAGAGTTTTTTGGTGCACAACCCGCTAAAAAGACACCTACGCCTAGCAATAATATATGACTTGTTTTCATCTTCCCCCCCTGTTCTGATGAAACTACACCTAAATTTTAGATCCCCCACGGCCTCACTTGCCTCTCACACACTGCCTGAGACAAGCTAAGCTGATATCACTACCCTTATTTATTTAAAAAGAAAAGCCCCCCCGAAAAATAATTTTAAATCCCTACTATTACAATAATGCGATGCGCTATCCTGCCAAAATTTTCATTGCAGGAAACCGGTTTTCCAACATTTTCCGAATCACAAACTGATTTTCTTTAGGCATTAAAACATGCACATTGGGGCCTGCATCGGCTGTGACAACAAAAGACCAATCTGAATTTTTTAGAGACTCTTCTAAAAATTTTAAAATTTCGTGAGTCTCATCATTCCAATAGGTAAAAGAGGGCTTTGCCGTATGAAAAAGAGAGTGCATGTCCCACATTTCATCCCAAGTTATTTTAGAAACCGTTTTTATATCTCCGTTTTTTAAAGCTGGGATTATTTTTTTGACTCTCTTGGCAACTCGCTCTCCTCGAAGCCCCCAGTGAGGTGAGGATTTTACTCTCTCGTGTGCCTCTGTAGAAGAAATTGATTTGGCTTCTTCGCTTACCATTAAAACCAAATCAACCATTTCAGGCATATTTGTAATAAGGGGAGTGACTTCTGCTTTGTGCCAGTGCACCCAGGGACCATAAAAACTCCGACAAGAACTCCCCGAGCCTTGGCGAGAAAGACAAGCCAAAGCAGATTTAATTTTGGGGTCAGAAAAAAAAGCGTCTTCCTCAAAATTCAAAACACCCAAACATGCTTTTGCTGCAACCAGTGTCAAAGCAGCAAACCCTGAGGCACTGGAGGCAAGCCCCACCGCTACGGGGAAATTATTTGTGGAACGGATTTTAATTCTTTTTTTTAAATAAAAAGAAATGCAGCTTCCAGAAAAACCAAACTTACCTTTGAACAAAGGATCCATACCCCGAATCACTCTCAAAACATGATCTTTTATTTTTTGAGTCGACTGAGCACTGAGAGCTGGGCTCTGATTTTCTTTGACCCAAACGACTTCGAACACAGGACTCTCAAGCACGCTGAGCTCAGTCTCAGTATAAAACGAATGGAGCGTCAGAGAAATGCTATCATTTGCTGGCAAGTTTAAAAGCGAGTCTTCTTTGCCCATGTATTTGATGAGAGCAATGTTTGAGGGGGCTTGTGCTTTAAAAATCATGATAAACTCAGTAATTCTAGGAAAACAGATACCACAACAACAAAAAATTTGTTATTGAGAAGCATCGACCCCACGGTGGGGCCACACATGGGGCTATGGTGAAGGGGTATCACGCAGCAATCGCACTGCTGAGTCCCGAGTTCAATTCTCGGTAGCTCCAAAAGTTAAATTTTCCAAAATGGATAGAACAATATTTTTTTGCTTTTGTTAAAATAAGGTGCACCTCCATAGAGCACCACTCCAAACGGGAGTTTCCATTTAGAAATGACACACTCGAGTAACTCTGTATTTTTTATTTCATTTAATTGATGCGTCTTCTTGACTTCTATGGGAACAAGTCGCTCCCCTAATTTAAATATAAAATCGATTTCACCGGGTAAAAAATCCAAGGAGTCATTTACAGCTTTATAGGCAAAGTTTTTGTAATAATAAATATTGGCTTTTAGAGGAAGTTTTTCCTGCAAAGCGTTGAGGCGCGAGTGCACATAGGCCTCCAGTCTATATCCTGCTTCAGATTCCTTAAAATCCAAATGGGCTGTATAATAAGTCACTAGACTTGGGTCTATCCATGAATAAATTGCAAAATATGTTTTTTTAAGATTTTCATACTCTGCCAGGTAGGGCCTTTTTTTTATTAAGTACCCATGATTCAATAAGTGATCAATCACTTTGTCGACCCCATTGCGCTTAGAATTACGTAAAACTTGATGGATCCCCTTATAGGTGAATTCTTTAGAATTCAAACTTGCCAAGTACTGTCTCACTTCGTCGTCTCTGGCTACTGTGGTTTCATAGTTTTCTGTAATGCCTCTTTCGGCTACCAGTTTGATCTCTTGGAGAGCGCGTTGCTCACCCTTTGCAAAAAAGGCCTTGGGCAGCCCTCCGTAGATCAAATACTGATCTAAAACAGGTACAATTTTCTGATCCCATTTTTCGGATTCAATCGATACCTCTTGCGGTGGAGTCCAGTCCGCTATGATCTTCTCAAATGGAGCCAACTCTTCTTGCAATGCTGAGGTGTTCATTATTTTCTTATGAACCAAAATTTCTTTCAAAGAAAAGGGTGTTAACGTCATGACTTCGGCTCGACGCTGAAGTCGGTTTTTTGCTTCAGTTTTTAAAAATGCAGGATGTGATCCTGAAACAATAAACGACACTTTAGCTTCGTCATAAGCAATCTTGACAGCATCAAAAATTTCCGGTTCTTTTTGGATCTCATCCACAAATAAGATCACCTTTTTTAGGCCACGAGAGTGAATTTCGTTCGAAATAAATCTGGTATTTTCTCTAATTTGTGACCTAAACGCAACATCGTCACCTGTATATTGTAAAACATCAAAGCCTTTTTTCTCTAGTTTTTCTAAAAGTTTTGTAACGAGCGTTGTTTTTCCGCAGCCCACTATTCCGGGTAATATAATTCCTGTAGGATGTTGGTCTAAAATCTTATTTTGAATTTGAAATAACAATTCGCGTTCTACAAAGTCCATGCTTATCTATAAATATCTCATTTTATTTCTAGATTTACAAGTAAATTAGATATTTAATTTTTAAATTTATACCCCTTTATCTAGGCACGAACCCACGCATCTTGGGGATTGTTTCGTGGCAATCCACAGGCGGGTAGTTAATAAACTCGAGGAGTTGGAGCCTCTCCTCTGCACCGGTCAAAACCAGTGGGGTTCCACCAGCTCTGGGTGCTGGGGCGTTTGCATTCACCTCAGTCTTTAACCCAGTCCAAAGGTCGATAAAATAAAGTTCAGTGTTCTGGGTATTATTTGTTTTGTCATTGATCACCCCAGCAATTTGGACATTCATTTCCTGGATATCGTCGATGCAAATAGATTGAGTGGTTCGCGGATTTTGGTCACTATGTACAATGATAATAGAAAGACCAGGTCGGTTTGGATCTCTGCAGGGGATATCTGCCGCTCTGATCGAGTCTTGTACTGTGTTCCCAGCTACTGTATTCGCAGGGATATCAATCATTGCGTTGTTTAAGACGTTAAACTGACAACACAAAATAAAAACTTGGTCTATGGGAGGATTGGGGTTAAGTGCTGCTGGAGGCACTGTGCGTCTTTCTCTAAAAGCAAATCTGTCATTAAAGCAAACTCTCATGTCTCCTCTCAACACAATGGCTCCTTGTCCGGCAATTCGGTATGTGTTTAGATTATCTGGCGTTGCATCATTTGGTGGGTGAGGAGCTCCTGGTGGAAGTTGTGTAAACACTACTGTTTCCGCTCTCCTAAATGCATAATCAATCACTCCGTGGAGAGTGTCTTTGCCAAACTCAAAGCTCCCAATATTTTCTGTGCTTTTGCTTAATTGCGAAACTTGCTTGAGTTGTTGAGTGGCAACAAGGGCTACAATAACTGCCAATCCCGATGCAATAATCACTTCGGCAATGGTAAATCCAGAAGTACCTAAGGCTTCTTTCTTTTTCAATGGATGACCACCTCTGAGTTATAAGCAGCTGGGACGGGATCAGGGATTGGTCTTACGTTGAGATCAGCATTTATAGGTCTATTTTGATCCCATGAATATTGAAAAGTCCTAATATTAACCGTAATAATATCCCCCAAATTATTTACTGCAGCCACAGCTGCAGCCGACTGGAAAGTAAAGCGAAGCTCACTCCGGATGGCTCGACCTGGCGGTGCGTCTGGTCCAAGTGCAGGAATATTTCCTGAACTCGGAAATAAGTTGTCGATAATGATTGTGTTTACAAAATTACCGACAGTGACTTCATCTAAAAAAATTCTGGGAATTTTCTGACCCAATCGAGATCCAAAATAAAATGGACTTACAATCGGATAGGGGCTGGGAGCGGGGACTGGAGGCGGGTTGGGCACGCCGCTAAATAAAATTGTAAAGTTGTTAAAATCTAAGTTTCTTGCTAAATCGGAGTTAGTAAATCCAGCAAATCCTGGGTTTGCACCATTATGACAACTGATGCAATTTGCAAGTGGGTTGCCCATGATTGCTCGAATTTTTTGGTCGGGGGGAGGTTGAGGATTGGGTCCATCAAAAAAATCTTGATCCAGGTTTCCCCTCTGTCTTCCACCAGCGCGACTAGAAAGTGTCCAGGCCTGAATTCGATTTGCTAATAATCGCCACGCTCTCCTTTCAATAACATTGGGTGGCTGATGGAGATTAAAGGGTCCAACTGTAAGATTGATAGGATTAATTTCACATCGATGAGTTACAGGATTTAATCTAATATAAGGATGTAAGACTTTAATATTCCCCGGACCACCTCTGTCGGAGTCATCATTACAAGCAGTAGGAGGGTTCTGGATCGGCAGATATCCTCCCGGCAGCGGTGGGGGTAGATCTGCCTGGTGACACGGATCTTGGCACATCCAATATAGAATCGTGTCTTTAGAGGTCGCTTTTATCAGATTCTGGATTGCAAAATTTTCACGGATGATCTCGGAGTGGCTTCGAGACATTTTCTGAAATTTTACGGTATGCGTGGTTAAAATCGAAAACGCCAGAGCTCCCACAATCAGGACAGTAGCCCCGATTAAAACCTCTACAATGGTAAACCCTCTCTTATTACTCATTAAAAACCACTCACGTTTTTTTAAATTAAAATTACTTATTAATGCCGCCCCATTTGCAGTATGGTATTATTTTAGTATAATATTATATAAAGGTTAAGTCTTTTTTTATAAGGGGTGGAATTAAATGAAATCACATCAAAAAGGCAGCGTGCTACTGATGGTCCTCGGCATCTTGGAAGTGGGCATTAGGGAGTTAAATAGGATTCATGAAAGCACGTTAAACCCTTCTTTAATCGCCGCCCTTGCAAGTTGTTCATCAAATGTCACAAAATTGAGTCTGCTTGGGTGATCATCACAGGCCACTAAGGCTGCGGCGAGTTGAAGCGAATCAGAAGCCTGCAAAACATGTGCTCCTAAAAGTCGTTCAGCCTTTTTTTTAACTTGGGTGGTATGAGTGACCTCCATCCAAAGGCGGTCTAGTTTTTTTAGGTTTTTAAAACATCCCTTTAAAACCACTTCGGAAAGTTGTTTTGTCCTTTCTCTTCGATAAAGAGCAGAGAGGCATTCTACAGAAGTAAAACACCAAACCACAATTTTTTTAGTTTGTCCTAAGAGCTCAAGAGAGTGAGGGGTTCTTGTCTCTTCGACTAAAAGAGGAACAACAGCAGAGGAGTCCCAAAAGGTGATCATCTCCCCTCTCTACGATCTTTTAAGAGCTGCTCTAAAACCCCAGCAGGGCCACTCCCACAGGAGATGTTTTTTTTAAGTTCATCTATCACAGCCCGATTTAACACCCCTTTTCCGCGTGAGATCATCCCCTTTGTCTCTAATTGCTGCAAATAGACTTCTTCTTCATTGTATAAAAATTTTTCGATCGGAGTAATTTCTGCAATGGGTGTGTTTCGTTCAAAAACACGTACAGTTTCGCCTTTTTTTACAAGGACAAGAAATTCGCTGAGGTGATTTTTTAGTTCTGCTATATTGGCCTTTCTCATATAGCTATGATAGCTATATTTAGAGCTCGAAGTCAATGGGAATTTCAGTCAGTCTGGCTGGAGATGCTGTTCCTTTTGGTGTTTAAATTAGGCAATAACATTAGCAGCTTAAAACATCATTTGACGAAAACGGTGCATTTATTTATTATATAACGATAGTTCAAGTGCTTTATTGGGGGACGTATGAAGTCAGGGGTGCTAAAAATAATAAACGTGACTGTTCAGCCTCATTCTTCAGGCTCGGTGTAAAAACTACGGCGGCCATTCCGGTGTGGGCCAGTTATTTTGAAATAAAATATAAAGAAACTCTTGGATGTTTTTCTGAAAGTATCTTTTAATACCCACAAGATCTCTTCCCCACTCCACAATTCGAGACCAAGCGAGATCATCCCAAAAGCGTTTTAGGGCTGGCTGCCCCTTCTTTGCTCCTGTCATCACTCGGGCAATGAGGCCTGTTCTTTTCTCTGCTTCTTAAAGAAAGGAAAATGCATCTGTTTTTCTTGTTTTTTCATTCGCCTGTCCCGGTTGTGTTGTATAGGATACGAGCAATGTTATTTCAACCCTATTTTTTTATCCAATGGTCTAATTATTTTATTTTAAAAACATAGTAATTTTTCATTTTGTAAACTTTTGCAAACATTTATAAACTTTTTCACAGCTTTTTATGCTGTGCGAACACACATGCACTTGTAAGGCCTGAAAATATCTTTTTTTTATAAGTCCACCCCGGGGGCCACCGGGGGTCTATCGCTTTTTAAACCAAGCCTGCAGAATGAGGCTGAACAGTCACGGTTTTTTTTATTATTTTCAAGCGCTGGGCTCTCAATCGATACCATGAAAGAGGTCGATGAAAAATTAAAACACGTTCTTGATCTTAACTAATTAAGCAATAAAATAAACAACCTAGGAGGATTGTTGACTGACTTAAGTTAGTTATTTATTATATATAAATATAGTTCAGATATTTTATTGGGGAACGTATGAGAGATGGCTATGTGGCTTTTGGCTAACTCCAATAACTCCACGGCAAAAGACAGACTCCCTGTTTCGGAAGATGGACGGTATTGACAGGGGCGAGAAGAACAGCCCGTTTGACTCCAAGAGCCTTCATAGCGCCTGTCAAGCTGCGCGCATGGTACTCCATTTGAGAAGGGGCAATTGTTTCGCTCATGATTTTTATCGGTATGTTTTGCCAAACAAGATCAATCACAGGACCATGAATGCTTTTATAATAATTTTTACGCATCACAAACCTTTGGTACTCATTAAAACAAAAGATCTCGTTTAATAAATAATGCCTAGCAATAGAGAGACTGACTTCTGGTCCAGTTTTTATTGGGGAAAGATGGAATGCTAGCCCAGAATCTCCAAACATCCAATGGTCATTACCCACTCCAGGTTCCTGGACAGTAAATCTCCTGAGAAAAAAAATATTTTCAAGTGCCTGAATGTAACGTTTTGCTTTTCGCTTGTCACCTCTCACATAACTCAAGGAGGGATAATCAGCGTTAGGAAGAGCTTTGGCTAGCATCTGAATTAACGAAAAACAATAATCAGGATCAAACCCCTTTCCGTAAGCACGCGCTGCATCGCGGACAATTGTTGTGTCAAGCCAGTTATTCCAATATTCCTTGCACATATTCTCGTCGCGAATAAAGGCAGGAACTGGGAGACCTCCTGATCTCATTTGCACAGACAAATCTTCAAACTTAAATCGTGGTGTCGAGGGAGACAGGAAGTGTGACTCATTTTTAATAGTTTTCTGAGATTGTTGATGGATTTCACCAAAACACATGGGGTAAAGATGCAACAAGCCAATTCTACCAGTTAATGATTCTCGAACACCTATTTTTTGTGAAAACGCAACTGATCCGGTCAAAAACCACTGGCCAGGGATTTTTTTTCTGTCTACCAGTGATTTAATCGAATCAAATAATAGGGGTGCTTTTTGAACTTCATCAAGTACGGTAGGGGATCCCTGGTGTCTACTTAGAAAAACGCGAGGTGCGGCTAGGGCTTCAGCTCTCATTTCTTCGTCATCAAAACTGAGATAGTTTTTAATCCCAATGCGATCTCTCAGCAAAGTAGATTTGCCAACCTGTCTCATCCCGAGTACTCCAACAATTGGCCAGAAACTAGCCATTTTTTTTATTTTTACCTCACTAAAACGAGGTCTTTGGTGTGGCATAAGTAATATAAATAATATGCACTGAGTTGAAAAAAAATGATAGCACTTTTTTAGACAATCACTCGGTTACACACCAGGGCTATTTATGCTTTAGAAAAGGCCCTTCTAAAAAACCACATCATGCAGCTCTCAATCGATACCATGAAAGAGGTCGATGAAAAATTAAAACACGTTCTTGATCTTAACTAATTAGGCAATAAAATAAACAGCTTAGGAGGATTGTTGACTAATTTAAATTAGCTATTTATTATATATATAGTTCAGATATTTTATTGGGGGACGTATGAAATCAGGGGCATTAAAAATAATAAATATAATGACCAGAAACCACCGTGGGAATACCCTCATGCTTGCCCTCCTGTTTACGGGCGCAGCAAGCGTGATTGGCTTAGGTATATTGGCCGCTATTGAAACAGGACGCAAGCAGCAGGGAATCCGGATTGAAGAGAGTAACCCAGCGGCATTTCTTTCCTTACTGACGGGTAAGACTATTGAGGACATTTCTAAAAATTATTACTGCCCTCAAAAAAGCACCAATGAAACTATCACTTTTACTCAATTTTTTGATAAGCTGAGAACAGACGGAAAACTCAACTCTAGAGGCCATCTGTCTATTCCTCTTTTAGGCAAGTCAGAATATCTCATTAAAACTCCCAATGGAGTAGTGAGATCAGAAATAGATCCAGCATCAGAGGTTGCACTAATAGGAGCTGGAACACCCAATGAGCAGCTGGTGATACAAATTACGGTATCACTCTGCAGGTATGCACAAGCTGCAGGAGTTGCATGTCCTCCTGCACTTATTCTCCCCTCAACTGTTTATAAAGCTTATATTAATAACACGAAAATACTGGAGCCATGTGGGAGCGCATTGCCTACTCCAACTCCATTTCCTGCTTCTTTTGTATTTATTGATTCTGCAACAAATCTGCCTGCGCAAAAAGACGGCGCAAATCATATCTTAGAAGTTGGGGAAAGATATTTTGTTTTAGCTTCGATTGGGAAACCACCAGGCACAAGTGTAAATTATATTGTGAATTTTTCTCCAAGCAGTGGACCCTACTTTCAGCTCACATCCACTGGAGCAACAGCTCTCGTAGATGCAAGCGGAAAATTCAGAACTACAGATCTCCATTTTAATAGAAACGCAAATCCTAACCTCAATGTTCCTCCGGGTCCTTATATTGCAAGTGTTGGAATCGGGACAGACCCCGTCCTCACAACCCCTGTGGTCGTAGTTCAGCCTGCCTGTGTTAACACAAGAAAACCACAATCTTGTTTGCATCTATTAGAATTAGATCAGAGCAAAAAAAATCAGGATGGAATTTATACTATCGACCCAAACCAAGATGGAAAAAATCTACCAGTTTATTGTGACATGACAACAGATGGAGGGGGGTGGACACTTTTTGCAAATAATAACAGTCCAGGTTTTCCTGGAGGATGTCTGAGTGGTTTAAACCCCACTTTAGCTCTTGGAACCGATAAACGGACTGTTAACGCTCTGGCCTCAAAACCACCAAACAGTGTTGCAAGAATGGTCATAAATGGAAGTGCATCTAACGGCCAACCCTTTTCCTTTGATGTAAAACAAAGTGGTCTAACAGGCGCATTTCAGCCCAATATGGGGTGCAATATACCTAGCGAAGGTAATGCTCTTTACCAAATTCCTAACTTTACTCAGGTTATTTCGCAATCAAATGCTCAGGTTAGTTCTGGAAGTAATCCACTGGGAGTGCGAGTGGACTCCGGGGGTACTGCCGATTTTCAAATTCTTGGAGGTAAAGGAATAAGAATTGGAACGGGATTTCCACCCGTACTTCCCCCCCGAAAAGCAACGGGAATTCTTTGGATGCCACAGAGTAACCAAGCGCTTCCATATGCAAATCAAATGAATATCCGATGGTTATGTTATAGCCCTCAAAATCTATGTCCGACACTCCATCCTGATACTGGAAATAGAGTGACTTCGATGCAGCTTTTTTACAGAGAAGATGTGGCTGATTTACCCGAGGATCCATGTATTCCTCCCGGAGCAGTTTTGTGTGAGCTAGCTCACGGAGGACCCGGCTCTCCTGGTGGGAGTGTTGCCTGTCCAGGCAGGAAGAAAATCTTAGGCGGTGGATTTAGATATTCGAGTGATGGGACTTTTCCGTATCAAAATGGTTGGGGAGCAACTGGTTACACAAGTGGAATACCCCGTGAAGCTTTTGCTATTTGCTGTAACCATGTGGGATCTCTTGATTTGAAGTCTGGACGACAGGTAAGCAATCTCTATCATAATGTAGCTTTTGCACCCATTCAGTGCGAAAGCGATGAAATCGCTGCGAGCGCAGGGGGGATTAGTTCTTCTGGTGGATCTGTGTCTTGCTCTCCTGATATGAACAATATTTCGAAATTTAATTGTAATATGGTAGCAATTCCAAACGACCTTTTTCTGTATGCGATGTGCTATAAGAAGCCTCCAATTCCGTCTAAATTTGAATGGATTAAATCTTCTGGTTCTGTTGCTACATGTAAATCAGGAACTAAACTTATTTCTGGCGGGTTTTCTTGCAGTACAGGAGTTTTTGGTGTTGGCTATGCTATTCCAAACTTAATCAACAACACCTATTCCGTAAGCTGTGCTGGATCAACATATGCACTCTGTGTGGACGAAAATTAATCATGTTACTAGGAGTAAAAGTTTGAAAGTTGTGTAGAGCCAGGTTTTTTTTAAAATAAGGAGCTTATAAATGAAAAAATATAGTTTTAATAATAGACAGCTTGTCCTAGTTTATGCCATTTTTTTGATGCTCAATCTTTTTATTAACAGTTTTTCGTACAGTGATGTTTCTCAAGTTTCTAATGTAATACCGAATAATGACATTGTGGTCCTTTGTGCAAAGGATCAAACAATGACACCAACGAAGTGTTTAGAAAGCTCTAAGCCCAGTTATACACAAGTGGGGTGTCAGGATTTAGCAAATGGTTCTTGTTCGGAAGTCGACACCAATATAAAATGTTTTCTTAAAAGCAGTAATTGCAAAGCTGTTCAAGAAAACAATAGAACTTGTCCAAATGAGTTTAGACTTGTAGATGCAATTGAAAATGTAACAAAATATTCTGTCTTTGTTGAACTCTGTATTAAAAACTAATATGCCTACTCCATCCTCACCAAAGGCTCCGGAAACTTGCTCTATATAAGAGCCTGTAAAAATTTCCAAGCTGGCAGAACCCGTATCCCTCCATTTTTATAGTCGCCATCTGAGTTGAGAACAACCTGGTAGCTTTCTTTAATTTCTAGTCGTGTATTAAAATAGATAAGTTGTGGAGAAATTGCCGTATCACTCACTTTTGCCTCAACAGTGAACCAAGGTTTGCCGTCACAGAGAACCAAAAAATCTACCTCTCTTTTTTCTTTGTCTCTTAAGTAACAAAGCTCCATTTTATAGCCGGCATAATCAGTATAGAAATGGCAAAACTTCAAAAGATGGCTTGCGACGAGATTTTCAAAACGAGCGCCTGGATTAGAAATGATGGCCCAATCCCAAAGATACATTTTGGGTTCCTTTTTAAGAGAGCGGGTTTTTTTAACTGCAAAGGGTCTCATTCGATACAAAAAATAAAGTCTCTCTAATATGTCAATCCAATGTGAAATGGCTTTGTGCGAAGTGTCCAAATCCTCTCTTAAGGAATTAATTGACAGTGGGGAACCGGCTCGAGAGGGTAAAATATCACATAACGTTTCAATCCCAGATAAGTCAGGAAGATTTTCTAGATCTCGAATGTCTTCTTTAAAAAAACGGTCTAATCTTTCATTCTGCCAACGCCTCAACTTACGTTGACTTTTCTTTAAAAAAGGCTCTGGAAAACCGCCAAACTCTATTAAGTCTGATAAAGTAGAAATGCTTTCATTTTTTTTACTTAAATCTTTCGGAATCTGTAGTGGAGCAAATGGTACTATTTCCTTTTCGCCCGGTAGAGAGAGCCCGAGAGCCTCTGCTAAAGTAAAAGGGTGCATCCGATAGAGGTGGTATCTTCCCTGCATAGAGTCTCCTCCTTTGCGATACACGTCTAATCTTGCGCTTCCTGTCACTAAAAATTTTCTATCGTCTAGGTGTTTATCATAAATACCTTTGACGAAATTTTTCCATTTTTTGTATTTGTGAATTTCGTCAAAAATGATGACCTCGGCATCTGACTTCCAAAGTGACTTTAGAATTCTTTTTCGGTCTTCTCTGTTGTCCCAATTCAAATAATCCACTTGACTTGGGGAGAACAAATTTTTTGAAAAAAAGGTTTTTCCAACTTGTCTAGGACCTGCTAAAAAGACCATCTTTTCTTTTAAATCCTCTAAAACTGGCTTTGATAAATATCTTTCCAATGGGCAATGTCCTTTCTCAAGTAAGCTCAAAGATAGGATACGACTTTTTTAGCCTATAGGCAAAATTATTCATGACTTTTTTATCTAGTTGGATAAAAAAGTCATAGTCTGACCCCTACTCCATCCTCACCAAGGGCCCCGGAAAGGCACCGAGCCCTTTGGCTCCCTTTATAAACACTCCCAAATGAGAATACCTCCAGAGTTTTCCGTGCCGGTCTTCGTAATCATGCCAGCGCTCTAAAAATTCGTCTTGCGGCAGATAGACGTACCCATGTGGCAACGAAGGATCCATCGTATAAATATACGTTTCGTCCATGGCGATCAAGACGACATAATGGCCCTCCTCCCAGGTTTCGCTCCAAGGCTTTTGAGGCTTCGACTCATCCCGCCAAGCTTGCAATGCTAAGATCACGGTTTCGCCTCGCAAAAGTGCTAAGCGCAAATCCGAAAGCTCCAGATTTTCTTTCATCTCTGCTTTTAGCCCATAATGCTTGGCTCCACTCAGCAGTTTTTGTGGTTCCGTGCCATCTTTTTTAGTTGTTTTGAGGAGAGAGTAGAGTTTTGTCTCAGGCCCACTGTAAACTCCCCAGTAATTCAAAACTCCAAGCAGCGCAGCAGCTCCACAGCTGTATTCGCGAGCTTGTCTAGTGATCGGTACGGGCAAGTGGTTTTTTGGCAAGAGTGGTTCTTGTGTGCCCACTTGGGCAAAACTATTTTGAATTCCAAGTAAAACACCTAGAAGCAACGCTATTTTTATCAAGCTTTACCCCTCCCACTAAAACCATAATGGGACATTCAAAAAATCTCCACAAAAAAACTACCAAAGTGCGGCTTTGAACCCTGGGATCCCAAAAGCTAGCAGAATAAAATTGGGAATCAGCATGGCTACGATAGGGTTAAAACTATAGTCAGAGGCAGCCATCGTGCCAACAGTGAGAGTGAGCCAATAAACTAAAACGACACCCAAAGAAATCAGCACGGCTCCTGTTTTTACAGCTCGAGTACGGATAGTGCCATATCCAATTCCCAAAAAAACAAAGAAAAAAGGAGTGACCCCCACCATGTACCTTCTCCAAAGCTCTGTGAGATATTCTCGATAAACCCGAGTGTCTTTGGGGGTGTTGTGTACAAGGTGTTTCAATTCTGTATAGGGGATCATTTTTGTTTTCCGAGTTGCAAAGCCAGAGCCCTCGTTGACTTCCAAGTAGAGTTGATATTCGTTAAAATCTATTTTTTGATAGGTGCGCTCTTCGAGATCGCTGCGATGAATGTTTCCAGAGTACAGTTTGAGGATCGCTGCAGCTCCAAGCTCAGTAGCTGGTTTCAGCAAAATAATCTCACCTTCTTTGGCGACAACGGTGACCGGAGTTTTAGGCTCTCTTTCATCATAAATAAAGACATTTTTGAGATGATTGGTGGCCGTATCAAAATGGTCTGTAAAAATAAGAAGGTCAAAAAAGCCACTCGTAAAAGCGCCTGCCCGAAGTGAGCTCACTGTTTTCGTTTCGCTCACTTTGATCAAAGTAGACTTAAATAACTGCTCCCCTCGTGGAACCCATTCTAAGTTCAGTCCCAGAGATAATAAAGAGATGATGAGTGCAAAAATAAAGACAGGGGCAGAAAGTCTTAAAACACTGATTCCAGAAGCCTTTAGCGCCACCAGTTCACTGTCAATTGAGAGTCTCCCAAAGGCGATCAAAATGCTGAGCAAGAAAGCAATGGGGAGAGCAAAGGGTAAAAAAGACAACAGAAGCAAGGATGTCAATTTTGATAGAAGCAAAAAAGAAACCCCATGGACGATAAAAAATTCGGCCAATCTCAAAATTTGAAACATCAAAAAAATAAAGAGAAAAAAAAACACTCCCCCGAAAAAAGGCCCAATAATCTCTGAGAGGACATAAAAATCTGTGATTCTAAATCCCCACCTAGTACGCATTTTTATTGATAAACCCTTTCCAGAGGGTAGAGGCCATAATTTTGAAATCTAATCCAAAAGACCAGTTTCGAATGTAATAGAGATCGCACTCAATTCTTTCTGGAAGTGAGGTGTTGCCTCTCCATCCGTGGATCTGAGCCCAGCCTGTCATTCCAGCTTTTACTTTGTGCCTAAGCATGTAATGAGGAATGTCTTGCCGAAACTGACTCACAAAAAAAGGCCGCTCTGGCCTTGGGCCCACGAGGGACATTTCGCCTTTGAGGACATTCCAAAGCTGGGGAAATTCGTCCAAGCTGGTTGCTCTCAAAAATCTTCCAAACCCAGTTCGTCTTGGATCTTTGCACTTCGCCCAAGTTGCTCCAGACTCTAACTCGGCGTCTCTCTGCATGGTCCGAAACTTGATCATCTCAAAAGTTTGGCCATCTAAGCCCATTCTCTCTTGAAAATAAAACACAGGGCCCTTTGAGGTAAGCCTAATGACTAGGGCAATCAAAAATAGAAAAGGAGAAAACAGAACAAGGGAAAAAGCAGAGAGTAAAAAATCAGCCCCTCTTTTGGCCACGCCTCCCCAGCCTTCCAGTGGCGAATCATTGAGATTGAGCACAGGTAGCCCTTCGAAATCTTCGACCTCACAACCGAGCGTCACATATTCATGCACATCTGGAACCAATAAAATATCGAGTGTTTCATCGTGCAAGTCTTTTAGGAGGGAGTCTAACTCTTCGGCGTGCTTTCGAGGAAGCGCAATTAAAACTTGGTCCACGGAGTTTTGATCCAGGACTTTTTTAATGTCTCGCAAATGCCCTAGAACAGGCTTATGGTTGACATGGCTCAATCCTGAGCTCTCATGGGTCAAAACCCCCACCACTTTTAGGCCCAGTTCTGGAAATTTGTCGATCTTAGAAATCAGCTTTTCGAGCAATGGGCCCTCGCCTACACCCAGGACATACCTCAGATTGTAGCCTTTTTTGCGGATGGCCCTGAGTCCGTTTCTTAAGATCAAACGAAATACGATGAGGAAAAAGAGTCCGAGAGAGGCAAAATACACCATGACTAACCGAGAGTATTTGTATTCGCTAAAGAGGTAGGTCAGGGCAATAAAAAACAAGAGCGCTGTTCCATGGGCTTTGATCAAAAGGTGGACCTCATGGGTACGCCTCAGCATTCTCTTGGATGTATAAACCCGCAGCCCAGAAAAAACCAAAACCCACAAGATCATCACAAGAGGAGTCAGTGCAGCATATTGTGAGAATGGGGGGAGCCCTTTAGAGACTTCGATGATCGGATATTGAAATCTTAAAATATAGGACAAAAGCCATGCCGCGCCTATGACGGCGGCATCTACAACCCGAAAAATACCACCTACTATTTTATGATAACGCTTCAACATGCTTTGACCCTATGTTACACAATTCACATGTGGCCACAACCTATTTTAAAAGTGCAATCTCAGGGTTCAGGAAATACAGATATTGTCCCTTTATTTCAAGACAAAGAGGGTAAGCCTTTGTCCGTCACCAGCAAGGAAGCGTATTCTCATTGTATTGAAAAATTAAGGAAATTACCCAAATTAAATTCCATTCAATTTATGAGATTTGGAGGAGAAGGTGGCGCCGAGAATGTTCTTTTTGTAGGACTCGGTTCGCAGGCAGATTTTAATGGCGAAAAGGCCCGTGTGGCTGGAGGCAAGGCCTACGCTAAACTCCACAGTGAAAAAGTAGAAAAATTTTCTGTGCATTTAGACTCCCTCAAGGATTTGGACTTAACCCAGTTTTCGAGAGCCTTTGCCGAAGGGCTCCTTCTGCCTTGTTATGGATTTGAAAAGTATAAAAGTAAATTGGGAGACTCGGAAAAAAAATACTATGGACCCACGGAAATAAGTTTTGTCACACAAAATCAGGCTTTAAAAAAGAGCTTAGAAAAAGAATTAAACGAAGTCTCCTCTCTTGGAATCGCTGTAAACCTCACACGGGATTGGTCCAATGAGCCCTCTAATTTTGGAACTCCAGAATTTTATGCCTCCGAAGCCAGTGCATTGGCAAAAAAATATGGTCTAAAATGCCGTATTTTAGATGAGAAAGACGCAGAAAAAGAAAAGATGGGGCTATTTTTAGGAGTCGGCCAAGGCTCCGAAAAAGAAGGCCGAATTGTGATTGTCGAATACTTCCCCAAAAAAACTACCCAAAAAACTATCAAAAAAAATATCAAAAAAAATATAAAGACAATTGCCCTTGTGGGCAAAGGCGTCACCTTTGACAGCGGTGGGATTTCGATCAAGCCCGCGGCTCGAATGGAAGACATGAAACATGACATGACAGGAGCCGCGACAATGATGGGGGCTGTGCTTCTGGCCTCCCTTTGGGGTGCGCCCAACCACGTCATCGCAGTTATGGCTTTTACTGAAAACATGCCGGATGGGAACGCCATCAATCCGGGAAATGTTTTAACAGCTCGTTCCGGAAAGCGAGTTGAAATTATTAATACGGATGCCGAGGGCCGACTTATTCTAGCAGACGCACTTGACTTTGCCCATGACTACAAACCAGATGTTATTATAGACGCAGCAACACTGACTGGGGCTGTGTCTGTAGCGCTTGGAAAATACTGTTGTGCTATTTTGGGAAATGACGAGAATCTCATCCAGCAAATAAAAGCCGCAGGCGAAACTCAGGGGGAGAGAATATGGCAGCTGCCCCTCTATGACGACTATTTGGAAGACCTCAAATCCGATGTGGCCGATTTAAAAAACTCTGCAAATGACTCCAATGGCGGAACCGTCCGAGGCGCTATTTTTTTAAAGCAGTTTATACAAAAAGGAACTGCTTGGGCACATTTGGATATTGCTTCGACAGCGTATAATTTGTCCCATCTTTCTTATTACCCTAAAAAGGGTGCCAGTGGTGCCTATGTCAGAACACTGGCAAAATTTGTAACGGAGTTTTGAATTCAAATGGTTAAAAAAAAGTTTCAAATTGATCAGGCTGAAAAAAATGAAGGTCAGGTGATTACAGCTCAAGGGTGGGTTTATGGGCTTAGGAGTTCTGGAAAAATCAAATTTTTGATCCTTCGAGACGGAACAGGGCTCATGCAGTGTGTGTTTTTTAAGGGAGAGTGCCCAGGGCAGTGCAATGAAGAATCCTTTTTAGAATTTGAAAAACTCACTCAAGAGACCTCTGTCGAAATTACTGGAAAATTAAAAAAAGAACCTCGTTCGCCCGGAGGTTATGAAATGGCCGTGGAGTCCTTAAAGATTTTTCAGATTGCAGAACCCTATCCTATTTCTCCAAAAGAACATGGAACCGAATTTTTGATGAGCCAAAGACACCTTTGGATTCGCAGTCAAAGGCAATGGGCTATTTTGAGAATTCGTGCTGAAATTATTAAGGTTATTGCTGAATTTTATGACAACCGAGGCTTTGTTCGCTTTGATGCTCCAATTTTGACTCCCAGTGCTTGCGAAGGAGCTTCGACTTTATTTAAGACTGATTATTTTGAAGAAAAGGCTTTTCTTACCCAATCGGGTCAACTCTATGGCGAAACAGGGGCCATGGCGTTTTCGAATATCTATGTTTTTGGTCCGACCTTTCGAGCTGAAAAATCTAAAACCCGAAAACACCTCACTGAGTTTTGGATGGTGGAGCCTGAGATGGCTTTTTATGACCTAGAGGACAATATGAAGTTAGCTGAGGAGTTTGTGGAATACGTTATCCAAACAGTCGTTTCTCGGAAAACTCCAGAACTGAAAATTTTAGAGCGAGACTTAGGTAAACTCGAATGTGTTAGAGCACCCTTTCCAAAAATTTCGTATGACGAAGCGCTTGGGATTTTAGAAAAAAAAGGGGTGGGGGTGCCCTGGGGAGAGGATTTTGGAGCCCCCCACGAAACTGCATTGGGCGAAGAATTTAAGAAACCCGTTTTTGTGCATCACATGCCTGCTCAAATCAAATCTTTTTATTTCAAACAATCGGATTCGGGAAAGTATGCGCTCGGCTGTGATCTCATTGCTCCAGATGGGTATGGCGAAATTATTGGAGGTGGAGAACGCGAAGCGGATTATGAGACCTTAAAGCGACGTATCATGGAACACGGATTAAAAGAGGAAGATTACAGTTGGTACTTAGACCTACGCCGTTACGGGTCAGTTCCACATGCTGGATTTGGAATGGGTCTTGAGCGCACGGTGGCCTGGATTACTGGTGTAGAACATGTCCGAGAGACGACTCCCTACCCCAGAATGCTACACGTACTGAGGCCTTAAAGTCTTTTAGTTTTAAAAAATCCAAGTTTTTTCCTTGTCTGGCCTTGTTGCAAGCGACAGTTTAATGACAGAATAAAATACGCTCTCTCTAAAAGCCGCTTGGGGCATGGATCTGGGGATAACTTTTTACTAAAGCGTAAAAAAACGTCTATATAAGGGAAAATATTTAGCAATATCATTATGTTATCTATTGTGGATAACTATGGTAATAGGTGTGGATAACTTACGGATTTTGATGGGATTGTGGAACTTGTTTTGGAAGTGGTCTTTCGCCAGGAAAAGCTTCCTCAACAGTATCAATGAGTTCTGATGGAAAAAACAGGGTTGGAGTATTCTTGAGTAACCTTAGTTTCGGCTCAGTGCCCAAAACCCGATAGCCACTTTGATTTAAGTTATAGCTTATTGCGTCAGAATCAGAGGCTTGAAATCGAATTGATTTATTTGCTCTCAAAACTAAAATCCTATCTTTCCTAAAAGGAAACATCATGATGGGCTTCTCATCTACCTGGTAACGTATCCATAGATCTGAAAGGGATTTAAAAAGAACTTTGAATTTAACTTCTGAAGCTTTCAAATCTGAGCCAGAATGGAGCGGGTCAGGGTGCTCAGAGGCAAGAGGAGAAGGTGCTGCCGAGGGGACAGGTGTCACAGTTGGAGCCACAGATGGAATTGGGGTTGGAATTGGGGTTAGAATTAGAGACACAGCTGGAGACGCAGATGGGATTGCTTTTACATGAATGGATTTGAGCTTTTCTAAATTTGCTTTCCGATGGTGCCTAAAAGAAGGTTTCAGAACCAGAATCAAAACTCCACCCAATAAGACAAATCCTCCCATAATTGCCCAGAGCAAAGTTCGGCTTTGTTCTCCTTCGCGTTTTTCGAAAGCATAACCCATGTGGCCTTTTTCTTGTGTAGGGCGCTCGCTCGTTTTTTCGTTTAAATAGGAATTGTACTTGGTCAAAATTTCTTTGGGATCAAGTCCCACAAATCGCGCATAGGCGGTTACAAAACCTCGCACAAAAGGTTTGGCTGGCAGGTCTGAAAAGCGATCAGCTTCTAAAAGGTGAATCAGCTTTACGTTAATTTTTGTAGCAGACGCAACCTGCTCAATTGTCATTCCTCGTTTTTCTCGCTCTCCTCTTAAGAATGCGCCTAGGCTGATGCCTAAACTCGTGCCTAAACTCGTGCCTAAGTTCGTGTTTGATTCTTGCGTCATATTAAGGGATGTATTTTAGTTGATCCATAGCTTGATCTGCATATTTCGTATCCGAAAAATTGCGCTTAATTTCTATAAACTTTTTTCGTGCTTTTTCGTATTCCTTGTTTTTCTCATATATTAAACCCAATGCCAAATGTGCTTCAGCAAATCCAGCGCAAAACTTTTTTGTGGCCAAACTGTAGTTTTTTTCAGCATCTCCATATTTATTTTCAATGAGACTAATATGCCCTAAATAGTAATAAGCCACACAGGCACCTTTTTGAAATTCCGTGACAGCATGATTCAGGCTCTCCTCTGATTTTTTGTAGTTTTCTTTTCTATAGTATAAAATTCCTAGGTTTGTATAGGCCTTATAAGCGTCCCGATAAAGAGTGTCATGAGAGGCTTGAATCAGCGGTGGCTCAGCTTCATTGTATCTTCCCAAGTCCAGATAAATTTTTCCCAAGGTGTTATTGGCCTCAGAATACGTCGGATACAAATCCACTGCTTTTTTAGCTTCTTCGATAGCTCGTTTGAGATCTTTTTTTGCGTAATAAGCCAAAGCTCTCGTGTGGTGGAGTTCTGGAAGTTTGGGGTCATAACTTTCGGCTTGAGCTAAACTTTGAAGAGCTCCTGTAGAATCACCTTCGACCAGGCTCCCGTTGGCAACTTCAACGAGGAGTCGTGCTCTTTCGGTGGCGGAAAGGGGTTTGTGTCCACCCGAAGTACCCATCATTTGAGCACACCCTATGAAAACAACGCAAAAAGCTAAGACTAAGAATTTTGTCATGAGTAGGATTCCCCTCCTATCAAGTTAAGTTGCAATACCCATTTTGTCAAAGGAGCAGCAGCCCCACAGCTTCGACATGTGGCGTTTGTGGAAAAAAGTCAAAAACTGAAATTTTTTTCAACTTCCAACCCTTTTTGACAAACCGCGAGAGATCTTTGGCCCAAGAGTCTGCATCACATCCCACCAAGACGATCTCCACAACTCCAAGCCTCTTTAAGGCATGCTCCATTTCTACAAAGTTGGGCCCGAGTCCTTCGCGAGGTGGATCCAAAATTGCTGAGCCATCTTGTGGGAGCTTTTTCTGAGCCATCAGCCACGGCAACACTCCCGAGCGGATAAAAAAATAATTTGCAGGACTATTTTTTTGAAGGGACGCATAAGTATCAATACAATAAATGGTTTTCATTTTTGGAGAAAAAGGCATCGAAAGGTTTCCAGAACCTCCATACAAGTCCAAAAGAATGGAGCCTCGGGTGATATTTTGAGAAATCCAAGACTTTAATTTTTCATTTTGCTCGTTATTGACTTGGCTAAATCCGAGTGCCGCATGGGGAGCATTCCAGGTTGTTTTTACGCTGGGCTGGGGCTCTTGGGTGAGTTCAACCTCTACCTTATAAGGTGTTTTCAGTTCTTTCCCCTTGAGTTTGATTTCATTCCACTGGGCATTGATTAGGGGATGTGCGATTTTGCATTCCTCAACTGAGATCACGTTATGACTTCCAGGGGCATAAAAACCCAATCTGTCACTAAAGCCTCTCAACTGTACTCGATTGCGATATCCCCAGGCAACGGTGGCCGGAAATTCTTCGCACTCAAGTGGGATCTGAACTTGCGCTCTACCTAAGGCATGTTTTAGGCCTAAAAATTTAGTTTTCCACTGTAATTCGTAGGGAATGTGTTGCCATTGACAACCCCCACATTTTGTAAAAACAGGGCACGGAGGGTTTACTCTCTCGGGAGAGGGCTCTAGAATTTCGACGAGTTTTCCCTGGGAGTAGTTTTTTTTCTCTTCTAATATTTCAACCTCAACGAGATCCCCTGGAGCGGTAAATGGGATAAAGATCGTTTTACCGTTTGGGCCTAGAGCCACTCCAGCCCCTCCTCGGGAGAGGTCTTTTACGCGTACTTGCATACATACTGTAATAAGCTTGAATGGGACGAGAAGTCATGACAAAAAAGGGTCTCATGCCCAAGAAAATTCGCAATTTCTGCATCATCGCTCACATTGATCACGGCAAATCCACTCTTGCAGATCGATTATTGGAAAAAACAGGCACTGTTTCGTCGCGAGAAATGGAAGCTCAATTCCTAGACAACATGGATATTGAACGCGAGCGAGGGATTACGATCAAAGCCCGAAGTGTACGGCTCAAATATCGCAGTAAAAAAGGCGAAGACTATATTTTGAATTTAATCGATACGCCAGGACATGTCGATTTTACTTACGAAGTCTCTCGAAGCTTAGCCGCTTGCGAAGGGGCTATCTTAGTGGTTGATGCCTCGCAAGGAGTCGAAGCACAAACCCTGGCCAATGTTTTTATGGCTTTAGATAACAATCTCGAAGTTTTTCCAGTCATCAATAAAATCGACCTGCCTGCGGCAGATCCTGAGCGAGTATTAAAAGAGATCGAAGAGATGATTGGCCTTGTAGACATAAAAAGAGCACTTCTCTGTAGTGCTAAGGCTGGAATTGGAATTAGCGAAGTTTTAGAGTCTGTGATCGAGCATTTTCCACCCCCCAAAGACGAAGACGCTAAGCCTCTCAAAGCCCTTATTTTCGACAGCTGGTATGACGCCTATCAAGGAGTCATTGCGCTTTGTCGGATTTTTGAGGGGAAAGTAAAAAAAGGTGCAAGGATTAAGCTTTATCATGTGGGTAAGGAATTCGAAGTTCAGCGTTTAGGAGTTTTTTCTCCCCATTTTACAGATGTAGAGGAGTTGGGCGGTGGAGAAGTTGGGGCTATCGTCTGTGGAATCAGAGATGTGAGAGACATGAAAGTGGGCGACACAATCATGGACGCACAAAACCCTGCTGCTCTGCCACTCGAGGGCTTCAAGGAAGTCAAACCCATGGTCTTTAGCGGTGTTTACCCCATTGACGCTGATCGCTATAATGATTTAAAAGAGTCCTTAGAAAAACTGAAGCTCAATGACTCTTCTATTAGTTGGGAACCGGAGACCTCCACTGCTCTCGGCTTTGGATTTCGGTGTGGTTTTCTTGGGCTTTTGCACATGGATGTCGTCCAAGAGCGTTTGGAGAGAGAATATCACCTCGACCTCATCACAACAGCTCCCTCTGTTGTCTATCGAGTCATTAAAACAGATGGCAAGATTTTGCGTGTTGACAATCCCTCTAAGCTTCCAGATCTCACTCAAATTCAAGTGATCGAAGAACCTTACATTTTGCTCACCATCCATTTGCCGGCAGAATACGTGGGCGCTGCCATGACGCTTCTCAATGACCGACGTGGAATCCAAAAAAAAATGGATTATTTGGCACATGATCGTGTTATTTTAGTTTACGAAATGCCACTCAATGAGATGGTGTTTGATTTTTATGATCGACTAAAAAGCATCACCAAGGGTTATGCTTCGATGGACTATGAGCTCAAAGATTATAGGCCATCAGATCTTATTAAACTCGATATTTTGATCAATGGAGACCCTGTAGATGCGCTTTCTTTGATTATCCATCGAGAAAAAGCCATTTATCGTGGAAGAGAACTCGTTAAGAAAATGAAGGAACTTATCTCAAGGCAGATGTTCGAAGTGGCAATCCAGGCTGCGATTGGCTCTAAAATAATCGCCCGAGAAACCGTGTCTGCACTACGTAAAAATGTCACCGCCAAGTGTTACGGCGGAGATATCTCACGAAAAAGAAAGCTGCTAGAAAAGCAAAAAGAAGGTAAAAAGAGAATGAAACAAATTGGAGTTGTAGAAATTCCGCAAGAAGCTTTTTTAGCGGTTTTAAAAGTGGATTGACGTAGGCAATAAATGGATTGTCGTAGGCAATAAATGAATTGACGTAGGCAATAAATGGATATTCTGAAACATTACGGATTTGCAGTTTTAATAGCTGTCTTTTTAGCACTTTTTATTCGTTTTTTTTTAATCGAAGCCTATCGCATACCGGTTGTAGCGATGAGGCCCACCCTAGAAGCAGGAGACACTATTTTTGTATCCAAATGGGATTTTGGAATTTTTAAACGAAAGCCACGGTATGGCGAAGTCATTTTATTCTCGCCCCCAGAAGATCCAGGCGTGGATTATATCAAACGAGTGGTCGGATTGTCGGGAGATACAGTAGAAATTAAAAACGGAAAAGTGATTCTAAATAGCCAAGTCTTGGAAGTGCCTACGAGCACACAGTCGATATGTGGAAAAGAAAAAATTTTGGAGACGGTTTACCCCGTTTGCTGGGAACCCCCTTTGATTGAAGATCGAGAGCCACTAAAAATTCCACAAGACTCTATTTTTGTGTTAGCCGATTTAAGGACTCAATTGCCCGGAAAGGCAAAGAGAGGATGGAGAGTGATCCCACTCTCTTCGCTCAAGGGCAAGCCCCGCTGGATTTGGTTGTCCATCACACCCTCTTTGCGCTCAGGAGAAAGTTCTTGGTTTTCTAGAATTAGGTTCGAAAGAATGTTTAGGGATATACAATGAAACGAGGGCTCTTAACGGCAGAGGAGTTAAGTCTAGAAGAAATTCGATTCTTACTAAAAGCCGCCAGAAAATTTTCGGCTGCAATGGATAAGGATAATGTCCCTCCTTTTTTATCAGGAAAAACAGTGGTGAATTTATTTTTCGAAAATTCGACCCGCACTCGAAGCTCATTTGAGTTGGCCACTCGAAAGTTGGGGGGGAGCATTTTAAATTTTTCGTCAAGCACTTCGAGTGTTCAAAAGGGCGAATCACTCATTGATACAGCCAAAAATATCCAAGCCCTGCGGCCACATTGTATAGTGGTAAGACATGCTTCTGCAGGATCTCCGCAGGTTTTATCTCATTCCATTAGCATTCCAGTGATCAATGCAGGAGATGGCTTTCATGAGCACCCCACACAAGCCTTATTAGATGCCTACACAATCGAAGAAAAACTAGGGAGTATAGCTAAAAAAAGGGTTTTGATTTTAGGAGATATTGCACACAGCAGGGTCGCTCGCTCCAATATCCATTTGCTCAAAAAGCTAGGGGCTCACCTCTCGGTCTGTGGTCCTCCCACTTTACTTCCACCTGAACCCGAGTGTTTGGGAGTGGAGTATAGTTATCATTTGGATGAACTCTTAAAAGATGCCGATGTGGTGATTGCTCTCCGAGTTCAACTCGAAAGACAAAATAAAATGCAAATTCCTACTTTGGCAGAGTATTCGCGCTTTTGGGGCATCAGCAGTGATCGAGCAAAACTCATGAAGCCCAAAGCCATTTTACTCCATCCCGGCCCGGTCAACAGAGGAGTTGAGATCCACTCCGAAGTTGCAGATGGGCCTTTCTCTGTCATTTTAGATCAAGTTTCTAATGGAATCGTGGTGCGCATGGCAGTTTTAGCTTCTGTCTGTGATTTCGAAGGAGTTCAAAAATGGATGAAATAAAGACTTTTCTCATCCGAGGAGGAAGGGTGATTGACCCTTCTCAAAATTTTGATTCCATTAGTGATCTTTATGTAGAGAATGGAAAAATCAAATATTTAGACAAAAAAGACCAGATCAAAGTCCCAAAAGGGATAAAAATTATAGATGCAAAAAATCATTGGGTACTTCCGGGTCTGATAGACGTCCATGTCCACCTCAGAGAACCGGGGTTTGAATACAAAGAGACCATAGAAACCGGCACAAAGGCAGCTGTGGAGGGAGGGTTTACTTCAGTAGCGTGCATGGCAAATACACTGCCCGTCAATGACAGTCCTTCGATCACAGCTTATATTCGCGAAAAAGCAAAAGAGGTGGCTCTCTGCCGGGTGTTTCCAGTTGGAGCTTTAAGCAAAGGACTCAAAGGCGAGGAACTGGCAGAAATCGGAGGCATGATCAAAGAAGGTGCGCGTGCGATTAGTGACGATGGGATGCCTGTTATGAACTCCTACCTCATGCGCAAGGCCTTAGACTATGTCAAAGCTTTTGGAGTTGCAGTGATCAGCCATGCAGAGGATAGCCATCTTGTTGGACAAGGAGTGATCAACGAGGGCCATTGTTCGACGAGGCTCGGTCTCCGCGGAAATCCAGCAGCTGCTGAGGAGATCATGGTAGCGCGCGAAATTGCGCTTTGCAGGCTTACAAAATCTCGCGTGCACATTGCCCATATTTCAACTCAAATTGCGCTCGAGCATGTCAAAAGAGCTAAACAAGAAGGCCTCTTTGTCACTTGCGAAGTCTCTCCTCACCACCTCACCTTGACCGAAGATGAAGTCGGAGATTACGACACTCGTTTTAAAATGGCGCCCCCGCTTCGTTCTAAAACAGATGTCCATGCTTTGAGAGAAGCCTTGTCTCAAGGCATTATTGATATGATTGCCACCGATCATGCACCGCACGGGATCAACGACAAAGCCTTAGAGTTTGATCAAGCTGCGAATGGAATCATTGGAGCTCAAACCGCTGTTCCAGTCACCCTCCAATTAGTCAAAGATAGAGTTTTGACCGTAAAACGCTGGGTCGAGGCCTTTACTGTTGCTCCTGCGGCGCTCCTCGGGGTTCCACACGGGAGCCTCAAAATAGGTAGGGATGCAGACATCACGATCCTCGATCCCAACGAAGAGTGGATTTTTAGTGAGGATCAGATTTTGTCTAAGAGCAAAAACTCTCCTTTTTTAGGATGGACATTTAAAGGAAAAGTGAAAAAAACAATCGTGGGCGGGAGGATCGTCAATGAATGGCGTCTTAATACTACAAAATAATGAAGGGAAAGAAATTTTTTTTCCTGGGGTGCTCTTTGGTGCCCCGATTTCGAAAGACCTCATTTTAAGTAAAAAAGACAAAGGCTATGGCGAAGTCGTTTTTAATACTTCTCTCTTTGGCTATCAAGAAATCCTCACTGACCCTTCTTATTATGGCCAAATCATTTCGATGACTGTGCCCCATGTAGGCAATACGGGGATTAATTTCGAAGATGAGGAGAGCGCCCGGATTTGGTGCGCAGGGTTTTTGATCCATGACTACTGCGAGGAACCCTCAAACTGGAGATCCAAAGAAAGTTTAGATGTTTATTTAAAAAAAAATCAAATCCCAGGACTTTATGGCGTTGACACAAGAGCACTCACACGCCACTTGCGCAGCCTTGGAGTGGTGCGTGGGGTGATCTTGCCACTTGAGGAAAAACAATTTGGAAAAGAGCTTTTAGAAAAACTACCACCCTTCGAAGGCCGGGATCTGATTGCAGAAGTCACCTCTCGAGAGTCATATACTTGGCCACTCAAAAAAAGTAAGCGCCCCGCCGGAAAATATAAAGTAGTGGCTATTGATTATGGCTTGAAGTGGAATCTCTTGCGGAACCTAGAGGCCTTAGGTTGTGACATCGAAGTCGTTTCGGCAAAAGAAAGTGCACAGGCGATTTTAGCTCGAAAACCTCAGGGAGTTTTTCTATCCAACGGTCCAGGAGACCCCACTGCTGCTCCCTATGCAGTAGAGACAGTGAGAGAGCTCATTGGCAAAATCCCCATCTTTGGAGTTTGCATGGGGCACCAGATTTTAGCGCTAGCGCTGGGTGGAAAAACTTATAAGTTAAAGTTTGGACACCGTGGGAGCAATCAACCTGTTTTAGATCACTCCACAAAAAAAGTAGAAATCAGTTCTCACAACCATGGCTATTCAGTTGATGCCAGGACTTTGCCCAAAAATGTAACGCTCACTCACACCAATCTCAATGACCACACCGTAGAGGGTTTGAGTATTTTAGATCAATGGGCTTTTTCTGTGCAGTACCACCCAGAGGCTTGCCCCGGTCCCCATGATTCGGTCGGACTTTTTCGAAAGTTTACGGAGTTGATGGAGATTCAGTCTCGATCTTCTGTTAAGGTGAGAATATGACCAAAAAAAAATTAAGGGTGGCTGTTTTGTTTGGCGGGAGATCCTCGGAACACGAAATTTCGTTGCGATCGGCAGCTTTTGTGATTCGAAATTTAGACCCTACTCGCTTCGAAGTCGTTTCACTTTTGATTGATAAACAGGGAAAATGGCCAACAGCTTATCCCATAGGGTTGGATCAGAAACTCAATATTGATGTTATTTTTCCTGTTTTGCATGGTCCTATGGGAGAAGATGGAACCGTTCAGGGTTTTTTAGAGTTGGCAGAAATCCCCTATGTGGGCTCAGGAGTTTTAGCTTCTGCACTCGGAATGGACAAAGAAAAGGCAAAACGGCTGGCTCGAGATGCGGGATTTCCGGTGGTGCCTTTTCAAGTTTTACGAAATTCTTTTTCAGAAAAAATAGAACCAGAAAAAATAGAAATGAATTTCCCTCTTTTCGTCAAACCCGCCAACATGGGCTCAAGTGTGGGGGTGCATAAAGTTAAAAACGAAGCAGAGCTCAAAGAAGCCTTAAAAGACGCTTTTCTCTACGATTCGAAAGTTTTAGTCGAAAAAGCAATTGTAGGGAGAGAAATTGAGGTCTCTGTATTAGAGGATCAAGACACATCACACCCCCCCCTTGTGAGTATTCCTGGAGAAGTCATCCCGAGCCATGAGTTTTATTCGTACGAAGCCAAATATTTGGACGAAAATGGGGCGCAATACATTATTCCAGCTCAATTGACTCCCGATCAAGTGAAAAGAGCTCAAGAAATTGCAAGAGGAGTGTTTCTGGCTTTGGATTGCGAAGGCATGGGAAGAGTGGATTTGTTTTTAGAAAAAAGCACAGGCCAGTTTTATTTTAATGAGATCAATACCATCCCTGGTTTTACATCCATCAGTATGTATCCCAAACTTTGGGAGTACAGTGGAATTTCGAATCATGAGCTTTTGTCTAGACTGGTGGATTTAGCGATCGTATCCCATGCCAGGAAAAAGCGACTTCGACGAGATTACGCGACTTCTGCTTGAACCACTTCTATAAATCCACACTCCTTTTGTGGGCATTTGTGGATCAGTCCTTGTCGTTTCGTCAGTTTTTCTGTCAAAATGGGAAACTGACATTGTGGACAAGCTTTGACGAGGGGCTTGTCCCAAATGGCAAAAGCACAATCGGGCCAACGGTTGCAACTATAAAAAACCTTTCGAAATCGGGATTGCCTTTGAGCTAGTTCTCCAATTTGACAAGTGGGACACGCAATGCCCAATGTCACTGGCATTGTAAACTTACAGTTAGGATAGTCGCTGCAGGCTAGGAATTTTCCAAATTTTCCATTTTTAACAATCATTGCGTTTTCACATTTAGTGCATTTTTTGTCCGTATACTCTTTTGGAATAATTTGAATTTTTCCAGCTTCATCTTTTTTAAAGTCCTGAGTATTTTTACACTCAGGATAGTTGGAGCAGGCCAAAAAAGAACCCATCTTTCCCCATTTGATGAGCATGATATTTTTACATTTTTCGCATTCAATGTCTGTTTTGATCTCCTGAACTTTTAAGTTTTTCATTTGGACTTTAGCTTTTTCTAAAGTCTTCTCGAAAGGAACCCAAAAATCCCCCAGTGTTTTTTTTAGGTTGCCCCCGCCTTCCTCGATGGCATCTAATTTATTTTCCATTTCGGCTGTGAATTCAGCATTCAAAATTTCAGGGAAAGAAGCGTTTAAGAGTTCGTCCACCACTTGCCCTAACTCTGTTGGAAAATAGCGGCTATCTCTTTTTTCGACATACTCTCGGTCCTGGATGTTGGAAAGAATGGCGGCATAAGTAGAGGGACGTCCAATGCCTTTTTCTTCGAGTTCACGAATGAGGGATGCATCGGTATAATGTGGCGGAGGCTGAGTAAAATGTTGGGAGGGTGTGAATTTTTTTGCATTCACGAGGTCCCCTGCTTTAAGGGGCGGTAGTTTTAGAATTTTTTCTGCATTTTCGTTAGATTTGTCGTCCTCTTGGCTTTCCGTATAAACAACAGTAAACCCAGGAAATTTCATCACTGAGCCCGTAGCGCGAAAAATCTGTGCATTGCCAAGAGTGTCTTTGGTCTGAACATCCACTGCAGTCTGATCGTAAATGGCGGGGTTCATTTGGGAGGCTACATAACGGTTCCAAACGAGCTGGTAGAGTCTGAAGACATCTTTTTCTAGAAAACCCTGAATTTTTTCGGGATGAAATTCGAGGGAGGTGGGGCGGATGGCTTCGTGTGCATCTTGTGCCCCTTTTTTTGTTTTATAAAAATGAGGTTCCGTGGGGAGGTATTCGTTCCCGTAGTTTGACTTAATATAATCTCTCAAGCTTGTGAGCGCGCCCGGTTCCACTCGCACAGAGTCTGTTCTCATATAAGTGATCAAGCCGTGCGTGCCAAAATCACCTAAGTCTATACCCTCGTAGAGTTGCTGAGCTAGAGCCATCGTTTTTTTTGCGCTGAACCCAAGTTTTCTTGAGGCATCTTGCTGCAGGCGGCTGGTGATAAAAGGCGGGGTTGATTTTCTTGTTCTCTCTTTTTGTTCGATGGACTTGATTTCCCAGGGACAGTTTTTGATGGCTTTCAAAAGGGTTTCGACATCCGCTTGATTTTTTAATTCAGGGTCCTTGCCATTTGTTTTAAATAGGCTGGCTTCGAGTTCAAAATCTTCCTTTGTAAAAAGTCCGTCGATCTCCCAATATTCTTCGGACTTAAATGCCTTAATTTCTTTTTCGCGATCCACGACAAATTTGACAGCCACAGATTGCACTCTTCCGGCAGATAGGCCACGTCTTACTTTGTCCCAAAGCAATGGACTGATTTTATATCCGACAAGTCGATCCAGAATTCTTCTGGCTTGCTGGGCCTCGTACAAGTTTTCGTTGAGTTCTGTGGGGTTAGCTATGGCATGCAAGACGGAGGGTTTTGTGATGGCGTTGATTAAAACGCGATAGATTTTTTTCCCTTTCCCTTTGAGCTCTTCGCTAATATGGAAGGCGATGGCTTCCCCTTCTCTATCAGGGTCAGTGGCGATGTAGAGGTTTTGCGTCGTTTCGGCAGCCTTTTTTAATTCACTGATGATTTTTACTTTTGATGGGATAACCTGATAATCGACTTTAAAGCCTTTGTCTGGATCTACTCCCAGTTTTGATTTGGGGAGGTCTTTGATGTGTCCCACACTTGCTTTGACGGTATAATCCCTTCCTAAATATTTTTGAATGGTTTTTGCCTTGGAGGGGGATTCAACGATGATGAGTCCTTTTTTAGCCATAGGTTAACTCTAATCGCAAACAGACCTATTTTTCAAGAGAAGTCCTTTGTGTTCAATCAAATAACCTCTTTTTGCTAAACTTTCTAAGAGAGCAAAGAATTTTTGAGAACTCCAATGGACAGACAGTGCCCAGTCGAGGAGGTCTTCAATTTGCGCTCCTCCAAAAAGAGTAAGGAGTGCGTCTATTTTAGACATCACTTTTTTTTCGTCTGAGGACAGTTCTAAGATGCGGAGACTGCTGCTTTTGTGTGTAGCCAGTTCAAGCCAAGTTGATCCAAAACTGTGAATTCCCCAAACTGCAGTGGCAAAACCATCGTCTAAGAGTTTTTGATTTCCAGCTAAACATGTATCATGGGGATAACACGGGGTGACGTAACAGGTGCGGCCAGACTCTTTGGCCCACTCCGCCGTGTTTAGAGCTCCAGATTTCTCTGGTGCTTCTACAACCCATGTCGCTTTCGAAAGCCCAGCAATGAGCCGGTTTCTTCTTAAAAACTGATAAGGGAGGATTTTTGTTCCCAGGGGGAGTTCACTGATGAGTAATCCGTCTTGGGCCAAAATTTTGGTTTTCAATTCCTGGTGTTCGTACGGATAGCAGACGTCAAGTCCGGATCCTAGAATCGCAATGGTGGGCAGTCCCGCCTCGAGCGCTGCTTGGTGGGCGGAGCCGTCTACCCCCCTCGCAAATCCAGATATAATAACAAGCGGAGTGCCTCTCAGTTCTAAAATGCATTGGCGTAAAAATTGAATTGAGCGAGGAGTGGGGTTCCTCGTGCCCACTACAGAAAGTCCTCTCTCTGGCAAGTCCGCTAAGAGTCCAAGTGCTTTTTTGCTTCCTTCGACATAAAGAATTTTCGGGGGGTATTTTATCCCCCAATTGGGGTCGGGGTGGATTTCGAATTGGGGCATAGAGTCTAAAGTGAAGCACAAAGTGTGCCATGCATTTAGATTGTTGGGATGTCCTCGAGAGGAGGTGGGGGCTCTGGAGGAGGTGGTGGTTCGTCATCGAGAGATTGGATGTCATCAGATTTTGGAGCATCTTTTGGAGTATCTGGTGGAGTATCTGGCTGAATATCTGGCTGAATATCTGGTTGAATATCTGGGGTGGGTTCTTGTGGAATTTCCTCTGGGAGCTTGGTTTCCTCTAAAGGTTTGAGTTCTTCGGGTGGTTTTTCTTTCCAGTTTTCAAGTTGTTTCAGTTCCTTTTTTTCAGAGTCATTTAAGTCTTCGCCGTTGTCGAGTTGATCTAAGTCGTCTGCTTTTTCTAGTTCTTGCTCTTTGGGCTCTGTTTTACCCAATTCTTTTTCTAAAAATCCTCGGCGTTTATACACATCAGATATATCGGTGAGGAGAGTGACGGGTGTGTCTTGATAAATGGGATTCAAACTTTTGATGACCAGCCCCACAGAATATTGTTCTGAGACATACAACACTAAAATATCTGCATTGATTATAAAGTTTGCGTTTGTAATATATTTTTCATTCGAAGGATCTTGATACTGATAGGCGCGAAAAACCATCCCGGGCAAAATACCATCCACAGACCCTCGATCCACAAAAACTTGTTTGTGTTGTGCCAGGGTGGTTGTAGAAAGGGTTTTATCGACAAGCACTGTAGCTGTGAGTGGCTCTGGAGCAGGAATAGGGGTAATGTTTTTTGCCTTTGGAGGGAGAGGGATTAAAGAATTTCCTCTTTTTACAGCGCTAATACCACTCAATAATTTTCCGATGTATAAACTGTCATTGAATCCGAGGATCTCGACTTTAGATAAAATGTGATAGGAATATCCACTTCGATCAGATTCTTTCACAGAAAGGGTAGTGGGATCTTCTGTCACAGCATAAATTTCGCCTTTAGTTAATTTTTCAGTACTTTCAATGAAAACGGTATCCATGAAACTCAGGAGTCCCCCCGGGCTAGTGGAACCGATGATGTTCCCAAGTGTCGTGAGCTTATGGATGGATGGAATAGCTATGAGCTCAAAACCGGTGTGAACGTTAAATGCAATTTTATTTCTACGATCAAACCCATCTGGATCAATTTCTTGGGGCAGTCTGACAGATACACTCTCCCAAGACTGAGGAGCAAGGTTGCGCCATTCTTCCGAAGCTCCAGAGCGAGAAATGAGGATGGGGGTGTCTTGCTCTAGGGTGGGAGAAGCCCCTTTGGGTGTTTCTTTGAGGCTCAGTGTCGGAAGTGAAGTCCCCGTGCCTCCTGTAAAAGTGATGATGTTTTTAGGTTTAATAAGGTGCGGATTCGTAATCGATCTGTTGTTTAAGGCCCAGATTTTAGGCCAGTATTTCGGATCTCCAAAGAGCATTTTGGAGATCCCCCAAAGCGTATCTCCTTTAGAAATTTCATAGTTCTGGCTCTCTTTTTCGCCCGCGATGGATTTCCATTGCTCGTCGGCAATCGGTCTAAGGCGAGCTCCAATCACCAGGCTTTCTTGTTCTGGAGATTTTCTAAGCTCTGAAGCAGTGGCGGCGAGTGAAGCGAAAAGAAGGAAAAAAGTGAAAATGATGTTCATTGGGTTTCTGGTACAGTTGGGGGGGGGGTGTCCAGAGGGAGGGCTTGATCCTCATGTTGAGGAGATGCTGGAAAAAGAGTCGAGAGCAGGTGCCGGTATTTTATAGCATCCTCTGAGTTTTGAAGGTGATCCGAAGTCACCGCCATTTGCTGTAATGTATCTGGCAGGCTTGGACTTTGTTCGTAAGATTTGATGACTTTGGAATATTCTTGGAGCGCTAATTTGTATTCATTTTGTTTAAAATAACACTCTCCTATATAAAACTGAGCATTTCCTGAAAAAATGTGGTCCGGGTATTTTTCGATAAAAGAAGCAAATACTAAGGAGGCCTCCGGGAATTTTTTCGAATGAAATAAAATCAAAGCAGTTCTATAATTTTGAATCGCTGTGTCTTTAATAAATCCAGCCTCAGGATCTTCCTTGGCCTCTGGCATTTCTACTGGCTTTCCGTGGTGGAGGGTGGGTTCTTCTAAAGTGGAATTGACTTGCGTGTTCACACGTTTTGTCTCCAAAGAATCAATGCGAGCTTTGAGTTTTTCGATTTCCTTATTGAGATCTGAGACAGGCTGCTCGCTGGGTTCTGGTTTTTTTGAAGAGTGAGCACACCCAGAAAAAATTCCAAATAAAAACAAAAATAGGATATAAACACGTAGCAACATGAACCCCCTGACGAACCCCTGACTCTAAGGATAACAGCCCTTTGGAATAGAGCAAGATGGAGTGTATGCAAGCCATAAAAAAACAGATTAGAGTTTCCAAACAGGATTCTGCATTTGTCTATGCTATTTTAGAGTCTCATGAGGGGATTTGTAGTTATTCGACGTTAGATTTTCAGTTACAAGATGCCCATCGAGATTTGGAACTCACCATTCCTGTCTGGTTTTTGACAGAATGTGAGTGGGTTTTAGGGGAATTAGGAGACATCATTTATGAAATTAGAACTTGAGCATTTTGGACTTACTCAAAAGCAGGCAGAAAAAATAATATGCACCGCATTAAAAAATGGGGGAACATTGGCTGAGCTTTTTTTTGAGGAGACGGACTCCACGCAAATTTTTTTAGAAAATGGAAAAGTAGATCGCATTATGGATGGAATAGATAGGGGTGCTGGACTGAGGTTGCTGCATCAAAACCACACTTATTATGCTTATACGACTGATTTGAACTATTATTCTTTGAACAAATTAGCGGATTCTTTGTCTTTAGCAATTTCATGGGCAATTTCGGGTGCTGCCTCGGGGGCTCTCTCTGGCTCAGTGAAAAAACCAATGCAGGATTTTGAATGGAAGCTCTGCCCTCAGCCGGTGTCAGAAATTTCTAACTACCGCATTCAAATAAATCCAAGACAGCTCTCTTTGGATAAAAAAATTGATTTAATAAAAAAGGCAGACTTTGGAGCAAGAGAAGTTTTTCCCGAAGCACGAGCGGTGACTGCCATGTTGGGGGATTCGTTTAGGAAAATTTTAATTTTAAATAGCGATGGATTATTTGCCCCTTGTGAGAAAACATACCTTTCTACTTATGTGCAGGTGGTGGGAGAAAAAGAAGGAAGGGTAGAGTCCGCATACAAAGTAGAGGGTGGATTTGCAGGGTTAGAGTTTTTTGACAAAATCTCTCTCGAATCAGTAGGGCGCGAAGCGGCTCGAAAGGTAAAAGTCCTTTTGAGAGCTTCGCCTGCTCCGAGCGGGACCATGCCTGTCGTGCTTTCGTCTGAGGCGGGTGGAACGATGATCCACGAAGCAGTGGGGCATGGTTTAGAAGCGGATTTAGCCTGCAATGGACTTTCAGTTTATCAAAATAAACTGGGGCAAAAGGTGGCTTCGCCTTTGGTCACTGTGGTCGACGATGGAACGATGCAGGGACTTAGAGGCAGTTATAGTTATGACGACGAGGGCACAGCTTCCCGAAAAAATGTGCTGATAGAAAAAGGGGAACTCAAATCTTACCTTGTCGATCGACTCTCAGGTCTCAAGTTTGATCTCATGGCTACCGGAAATGGAAGGCGCGAGTCTTTTAGACATAAACCCATAGTCCGAATGACCAATACTTATGTTGCACCAGGAAAAGATGATCCCGAGCAAATTTTGAAGGACACCCAAAAAGGAATTTTTGTCAAAGCCATGGGTGGAGGACAAGTCAATACCGTGACTGGAGATTTTGTTTTTGCAGTGACCGAGGCTTATCTAATTGAGAATGGAAAAATGGGAGCACCGATTCGCGGGGCAACGCTTGTTGGAAATGGCCCGAAAGTTTTGTCTATTGTAGATCGAGTTGGAAGTGACTTGGGTTTTGCGGTGGGGACATGTGGAAAAGACGGCCAGGGAGCCCCCGTAACAGATGCGCAGCCTACAATGCGCATCCCGGAGCTCACTGTGGGCGGCGAAGTTCCGATGAGTACGTATTGGCCTTAATCTTGCTTGGTATGAGCGCATGCTCATCTGGGCCTTGGCTATTATTTTCTGTGGATTGGGTTTGTTTTATCTTTTTGGCGAAGTTCGCTTTTTGTCTTCGTGGAGTGGCTTAAGTTCTGAGCTAAGAGAACTCCAAAAAGCAAAATCCCTCCTCCATGAACTTGCGGATACCTTGGAGTCGGGTTTAGTCCTAAATCCAGACCACTTCTCCAAAATCCGGACTCTTGCTCTACCCTGGAATGAATTGATTTTTGAAAGTTTGCAAGAACTAAGGCGCCAAGGCGGTGCGCTTTTGCCTACGATCAAGCGTATTCGAGTTTTAGCTGAGGAGCACGCAAGTGCCATCAAAGAGGCACGTTCGAAATCAATGCAAGCGTATGCCCAGTCTTTAGTTTGTGCAGGATTAGTCCCAGTGTTTGGAAGTACTCTTTATTTTATTTTGCCTGCAGTAGGGGAGCATTGGCGCACTTGGCTTTGCGTCTGTTCGGGCGCGATGGTTTTGGCTTTATTTTCGGCGCTTTGGCTTCTAAAAATGGCAGAAAAAGCACGTTGGGGTGGGCTCAAAAACTCAGAAAGAAATTGGATCTTAGATTCTCAATGTGCTTTGGAGCGGTTTTTAGCGCTCGTGCGTACAGGGGTTCCTATGGATTTGGCATGGGCAAGGAGTTGTGAGTTGCTCAAAAAAAGAGCTCCGATTTTAGCGCTAAAGTGGGGTTTTTCAGTTTGGGAGTCTGCCCAAGAATATCCCAACCAAGGCGGCAGCAAAATAATAATTTTAAATTTAGGCATACAAGTAAAAAAAATTCTACAGGTCAGCCTTAGAGAGGGGAGACCTTGTTTGGATAATGTGGAAACTCTCTTGAGGGCTTTTCGCGAAGACCTGCGGGGATGTGTTGAGCGAGAGCTTGCTCTCCTGAATATTCGAGCCATGAAGCCTTTGTTTTTTTGCGTGGCTCCTGCCCTGTTTTCACTTTTATCGGTGGGGCTCTATATGAGTTATGTATGGATGTGATTAAATTCGCACTCCTTGTGATTTTATTTTCTATTATTTTAGGCGGAAAAGTGTGGGTGTTTCCAGAAAAAGGACGATTTATTATGGAGGAAATGACACAACACTAGCCATGCATAGTGGGGGGAGTTTAAAAAAACAGTGACTGTTCAGCCTCATTCTGTAGGCTCGGTGTAAAAACGGGAGTGGCCGCCGTAGGTTTTACACCGAGCCTGAAGAATGAGGCTTAGGCATTTCTAAACAACATCTTTGCGATATAGAAAAAGGCAGAAAACTTGTGAGTCCAGAGCGTGCTGCAAGATATTGTGAGCCGCGATGGTTTAGCCTATCGGGTAGAGCTAAAGCTGGCGTAGATTCCTGCCCCAAATAGGCTCTAATCCCTCAGTAGATTGTGGGAGGGGCATGAGCTTTTTTGGTGGAGGTAAATCTGGTGACAAAGTGCACTTCCGGCGCCGAAGTAGAGGCTGGCCACAAAGTGGCTGAGCCGCGGCTCCTCTTCTTCAGAATAGAGTAGACATTGCTCCGCATATATCGGATAATATCGGAGTATGGTCGACCGACTCTTTCGGGGCACAGGCTCAAACAGTTTTTTTATTTTTGGACCAAGGGGTGCTGGAAAATCCTACTGGCTGAAAAATAAATTTGCAAATAGGAGTGACGTTTTTTGGCTAGACCTGTTAGACGATGCCACTGAGGAGGCCTATTCTCAAAAACCAGGGCTACTGCGAGAAAAGCTACTTAAAAAGCCGTATCCTCACGTGGTCATCGACGAAGTGCAAAAAATTCCAAAGCTGTTGGACATCGTACATCTGTGTATTGAAAATCTAGCTACAAAGAGAACCCAGTTTATCATGACAGGCTCAAGCTCTCGCAAGCTTAAGCGAGGTGGGGCAAATTTGCTGGCTGGGCGGGCATTTCTTTATTTCATGCACCCGTACTCAGCAAGAGAACTGGGAGTAGATTTTGATCTCTCATCTGCTTTGTGCTACGGCATGCTTCCCAAGGTTCATGAGCTCGGAACCCCCGAAGATAAAAAAGAGTTCCTGAAGTCGTATGTCAGAAACTACTTAAAAGAGGAGATACGGATTGAACAGCTTGTTCGAAAACTAGATCCATTTCGGAGATTTCTCGAAGTTTCAGCGCAGTGCAATGGCAAGATTATCAATTTCAGCAACATTGCCAGAGATGTGGGCGTAGACGATAAGACGGTTGAGAATTACTACTCCATCTTAGAAGATACTTTGATTGGATTTTTCTTGCCTGCTTTTCACCGATCGATTCGTAAACAGCAGCATCAAGCGCCAAAGTTTTACTATTTTGATACTGGGGTGAAAAAAACTCTTGAAAACACACAAGACGTTCTTGTTGTCCCTGGTACCTATGAGTATGGCAATGCATTCGAACATTTTATTTTGTTAGAAGTCATGAAACTTAATGAGTACTCACGGAAAGATTATAGATTTTACTACCTGCGTACGAAAGCTGGTGTCGAAATTGATTTGGTCATCGAAAGACCAGGAATGCCCTATGCATTAGTGGAGATCAAATCCTCAAATAGAGTTCAAGATCGAGATTTAAATGCGCTGCTCAGTTTTTCGAAGAACTTTAAAAAACCAGATCTTTTTTGCTGGTGCAATGAAAAAACAGGCCGCATTTCTAAGGGTGTGACTCTACTCAATTGGGCAGAAGGCATCAAAGAAGTGGGTTTGTAGTTAGGCATCAGAAATACAATTCATTCGATAGGGTTGAGAATCGCTATTCCTATAATGTCTTTGACATGTTTGTGATGGTAGTAATGGTAGCTGGTAGGATCCCTAGAATCACAGCAGCAGGGGAACATACGGGTTTTTTTTTCGGCTGACAAACTCAAAAGCAGCGGTTTGAGGGGCGTAAAATCGGGCTTCGGGTTTTCCGTTTTTATAAACGACGAGTGTCATCTCAGAGAGTTTTGAGTTAGAGCAGTAAAGCAGTGAGCCATCGGTGTCCTCATAAGTGATGCCAGCAAAACTCTTAAGTTCAGCTTTGATTTGTCCCTTAAATGTGAAAGGAGGAGACTCGGCTTCGAAATTCCACTCGGAGAGCTCGCTTTGAGAGCGAGAACGGATCGCGCTCCACAGGGAATTGAGGTGATAGGCTTTGTCTTGATAGTTGAAATAAAAGGTAGAAAGTTTTGGAGAGGGAACCCCACAAAGCAGTTTGGCTCTCGCACTGAGTCCTTCGAACACCACTTGAGCAGGTTGGCCTTTTTCGTCTAAGAAATAATTGCAATGGGACCAGACCCAAGAGTGTCCATTTTTTGACCCAGCGAGGTGGGCTTGCATTCCTGGAGATTGTTCCCAGCTATAACTTTCTCCATTGACTAAACAGGTTCCAGAAAAAGAAAGATTTTCGTGGACTGTCAACGCTTTGTTTTTTATGACTCCCGTTTTTGAGAGTGTTTTTGGAACAAGGTCGAAACATTCTCCATTCAATGACTTTATTTCTAAATTCCACTTGAGATGTTGGCCTTTGGCCTCAATCATACCTTGGGTGTGGTGGTCGGTCAAAAAACTTTCTTGGATTTGTATTTTATTGTTTTCTCCTTTGAAGCAAGCCAGCGGGAAAGTCTGTTTTAAAGCCGTTTTAAGAATTTCTCCATTTTCTTTTTTTTGAAAAAAGATCCCCCAGACCTCCGAAATTTTTTTGTAGCCATTTTTGCTGAGGAGAAGTGTAAATCTGAGCCAAAGGGCTCTGTTTTGAGCAGGTTCGTTGAGTTTGAGATACCAAACTTCCTGAAAACTTTTTCTATTTTCTTTGAGGTAATAAGATTCATTAGTCATCGCCTGCACTGTAGCACTAATTTTTATCTATTTTAAAGTAATTTATAGATGTTGACCCTAATACGAGTCTGTATTACCCTGTATTAGGGTCATATTGCGATGTTGCTCTCAGGTTTATTTGGAAATGAAACTGCCGAAAAAGTACTGCTCTATTTCGCAAACTATCAGTTTGGATACCCTAGAGGCATTGCCTCAACTTTTCACATTGCGGTAAGCCAGGTCCAGCGCCAACTCGAACGTCTAGAGCGCGAGGCCATTCTCTGCAGCCGGTTAATGGGGCGAATGCGCATCTATGAGTTAAACCCTCGATATCTGTTTCGGAGTGAATTAGATGCTCTATTAAAAAAAGCATTAAATAACCTACCCCCAATGATTATTAATAAGTATTTTACACAACGTCGCCGTCCCAGGCGCAGAGGCAAGCTATTATGAATTTGCTGATTCATGAAAACACCACTATCGTTGAATTAGGTGCCACGGTTTGCGAAGCACTTCGAGAAGTTGGGATTGATGCTTTCCTCTCTGGAGGTGCAGTTGTTTCGATTTATACTGAGAACAAGTATCAAAGCTATGATCTTGATTTTGTAACCATCGCAGACCGCCGTGAGATCCACAAAATAATGAAGCAGCTTGGATTTCGTCAAACAGAGTCGCGTCTTTACACTCACCCCAGAACTCAATTTGCCGTCGAATTTCCTGGTGCAGCTTTTCTAATCGGTGATCAACTCATCCATGAATTTGCAGAACTCAAATTACCTCAGGGCACACTCAAGCTCCTTACCCCTACTGATTGCGTCAAAGACCGCTTGGCATCTTATTTTCATTGGAGTGACAGGCAAGGACTAAATCAGGCTGTTGCAGTAGCTCTTGCTCATCCGATAAAAATCAAAGAAGTTGCACTCTGGTCAAAAAGAGAAGGGATGCAAGCAAAGTTCACAGATTTTTTGACCGCGATTAAAAAATCCTAGTCCATTCATCGAAAATGATAGGGATCAAAAAATCGCGGGAGGACAAGGAGTTGAAATTGGAAATCCCAAAAAAGCCTTTAGCTATGCGATGCAAAACAAATGGATACAAGCTAAAGACGAGGCTCTATGATTTGGCTCTTGCTGTCCGAATTAAAAACCACAAAAGAATAAGCGCAATGATGAAGTCTGACACCATCCCTACGAGGTAGGCAAAATAGCGGTGCTCATTAAAAAAGAAATAAAAAAAACAAACTGTCGACACTGTTTTAGAGAGGAGGTGAGTGAGGGTGTATCCTCTGGTTTTTGGAGATTCTGCTCCCAAAAAGCTAATGGCTGAGAGCATGGCGAGCATCGAGAGAGTCATTGTGAGCCAAAATTTTTCAGTGGATTCTGGGATCGCCTCCGTAAATTTGAAAAAACGAGGGCCGGCATTGATCAAATAAAAAAATTCACTCGAAAAGAAGAAATAAAACAAGGCCAAGAGGGCATAAATGAGCCCCATTCCTCTGAGAAACCAAACCATGCGTTTGAGAGCCATACCTCTTAGGAAATGTCACAATTCTGAATGGGACGCAAGAGAATCGTTTCGCCCTCTTGACCTTCGATTTTACAGATTTCTGAGATTTTGCGTTTTCCATTTACGTTTTCAAGTTGGACAATCCACTGTATCCCAAAGGCCAAAAGTTCCCGAATTGCTTTGAGGGGGATATTTCCTGAGTTTGAGAGTAAGCAGAGAAGCTCAATGCGCTTGAGGGCTTCGCGAGGAGAGTTGGCATGCAAAGTGGTCATGGCTCCTTGGTGTCCTGTGTTTAAGGCCTGTAAGAGTTCTAAAATTTCAGGTCCTCTGCATTCGCCTAAAACAATCCGGTCAGGACGCATCCGAAGTGCTTGTTTGAGCAGAGTGCGCAAAGTGACTTCTCCACATCCATCTGCATTGGGAGGACGACTCACCAAACTAATAAAATGAGGGTGAGTCGGAGCCAGTTCTGGAGTGTCCTCCAGTGCTATGACACGCTCACACGGCGGAACTTGGGATAAAAGATCATTGGCTAAAGTGGTTTTTCCGCTCCCCGTTGCTCCTGAGAGGATGATGGATTCTCCTTTCTGAATGGCTTGGCATAGGTTTTTAAAATATAAAGACTCTTTCCATCTCGAGAGGTGCTGAGAGGGCTCAGGCAGTTTTCGGAGTGAAATGAGAACTCCTTTTTTAGAAATCGGAGGAAAAGTCACATGCAACCTAAAGCCACTTGGGAGAGAGGCGTCTATAAAAGGGTATTTGGCATCCCATGTTTTTCCAGCCAATGAGATTTGATGTAAGACCCAAGCCTTGAGTTCTTCTTCGGTCCAATCGCACGTGAGGGTTTCGAGCTTGTTTCCTCGATCTACAAAAATTTCTTTCGATCCATTGATGAGAATGTCGGTGACTCCTTTTTGTGACATGTATTCTTCGAGCCACGGGGGGGTGTTCATTCTAAAATATTCCAAGGATAATCTGACGCGCTTTTGAGGTCTCGCTCCTCTGATGGAGAAAGCCAGTCTCTGGCCACAGGTACAGGTCCTACTGGAAAGAGTTTTTCCATTCTTTGCATCGGGGGTTTAGGTGGGGAGGGAAGTGGAAATAAAACGGCGACAAGCTCTGACCGTTCATTTATGAAATCTTCGGATTGAAAGAGAGAGCCTAATATGGGCAGATTTCTTAGAATGGGGATCCCTTTGGCCTGTTCCTTGGTATTTTGTTGTAATAGTCCTGAGAGCATGAGGGGTTTTTGAAATTCTGCATCCACTTGCGTTTTCATTCGGTTGGACTCAATTTTAGGGAGCTCGTCATAAGTGATGTAAGGATTGATGTGGCTGACCTCAGTCAATATTTCCAGCCTGACTTTAGTGCCAGCAATTTGTGTGACCTTAAGTTGCAGGGTGAGCCCGTATTTTTTCCAAGCAATGTTAGAAGTAAAACGAGTTTTAATCCGTATGGGGATTTCTCCACCTGCAAAAAGTTCAGCCTCTCCAGGAACTCGAACTGAAAGTTCAGGGCGTGAGAGGATTTTGAGTGAGCCCTGACCCTCCAGAGTTTGTAAAGTGACATCAAGTTTAAGTGCATCTGTAATTTCCGAAGGTGTGATACGAAAGGCGTTTGGGATTTCTTTCGGAAAATTGAATCCCAGAGTATGGAAGTCTGTTTTTTTAAGTTCCAATAAAAAGACTCTAAAAAAAACAGTGGGGGAGCGATCGGGTAGACAATCTAATTCTAATAATGCAAGGGGGTAGATTTTTTTGATTTCTTTTTCTGCGAGTTGTTTTTCTGTCGGATTTTCGAGGAATCCACGCATTAAGAGGGTCTTTCCTTTTTGTTCTATTCGGATTTGCTCAGAGTGGTGAGAGGTTTTAATCCAGTTTTCTAAATTCCTTTTGGCTGAGTCCAAAATTTCGTTTGTGGGCTCAGTTTCGTCTCGGATTTCGTTCGGAAAGGCTCTCAGGAGAGCTCCAAGGTTATCTATTTCTGCTGGGGTGTGGAGGATCCCCCGTAAAATAACGCCAGAGCCCATGCGTAAAATTTCGACTTCTTGGAGAGCGCTCAAAGATTTTTCGAGAATTAAATTGGATTTTATTTCAGAAAGTTTTTCTATTTGAATCGTCCGATGTTCGACCGATTGGTCCGATTTCCAGACCCAGAGGTCTGTGGTCCCAGGCAGAATGGCTTTGATGAGGAGAGAGTCTTTGCGACTTGATTTCTTTAAAGTAGGGTGAGAAAAGGGGAGGGCACGGGCAATGGGAGAGCCAATAGAATAGCGTAAAAGACCTGGAATGCTGAGAAGTCGTTGTTCTCCTTGTCCAAGAATGAGAGTATATTTTTCGAGGGTTTCTCCCCCAGAAGACAAGGAGGCAGATTCGGCGATAAACCCAGAAAATATTAAAAATGCTAAGAAAAGCGAGATTGTCTTTTTCATCCACGGATGGCATAAGCAATTCTAAGACCAAAGACTTGGAGGTTCAAAATGTCTTCTCGAATGGGAAAAACAAGGAATGCTCGGAAAATACGCAAAGCTCGAAAAGGTAAAGCGCGCAAAAGAAAAGAGCAAAACAAAGGAACGACCCCAAAGTTTCCAATTCACCTAGAAAATTAGGATCACCAGAATGTCTCAAAACTACTTATTTACTTCTGAATCTGTCACCGAAGGACATCCTGACAAAATAGCAGATCAGATTTCTGACTCCATTTTAGATGCACTTTTAGCGCAGGATCCAAAGAGCAGAGTGGCTTGCGAAACATTGGTCGCCACAGGAATGGTGCTTATTGCCGGAGAGATTACGACCAATGCAAGAGTGGATTATCCAGAAATTGCTCGTCAAACGATAAAAAACATTGGGTATGATAGTTCAGACAAAGGGTTTGATTATAAAACCTGCAATGTCCTTGTAGCCCTCAATCGGCAGTCACCCGATATTTCGCAAGGGGTGACATTGGGGCAAGGGCTCCACAATCAAAAAGAACAAGGTGCAGGAGACCAAGGATTGATGTTTGGTTATGCCGTGAGAGAGTCAGACGAGCTCATGCCTCTTTCTATTGATTTAGCGCACAAATTGGCGCTCAGACTTTCTCAGGTGAGAAAGGAAAAAATACTTTCATGGCTTAGGCCCGATGGAAAAACTCAAGTGACCATCGAGTACGAAGACCAAAGGCCTAAGCGGGTAGACGCTGTGGTGGTGAGCTCCCAACATGACGATGAGGTAGCACACAAGCAAATTCAAGAAGCTTTGATCGAAGAAGTTATAAAAAAAACGATCCCCCAGCGCTATTTGGATTCTAAAACAAAATATTATGTCAATCCAACTGGGCGTTTTGTGGTGGGAGGACCCATGGGGGATTGCGGTCTGACGGGCCGAAAAATTATTGTAGATACTTATGGTGGGCATGGAGCACATGGAGGAGGAGCTTTTTCTGGAAAAGACCCCTCCAAAGTGGATCGTTCGGCTTGCTACATGGCTCGCTATATTGCAAAAAACTTGGTGGCCTCGGGTTTAGCCGATCGCTGCTTAGTGCAATTGGCGTACGCCATCGGTGTGGCTGAGCCTGTGAGTGTGATGGTCAATCCATTTGGAACAGAAAAGATAGCACTTAAAAAATTAGACACGGCGGTTCGCGAGATTTTCCATTTAAGGCCTGCGGGGATCATTGAGTCCCTCCAGTTGCTTCGTCCTATCTATACTAAAACAGCAGCCTACGGACACTTTGGCCGGGCTCTACCGGAGTTTACTTGGGAGAAAGTGGATCAATCTAGCGCTCTGAAAAGCTTGCAGACTTAATTTTTACTTTTTGTTAAAATAAACTCTATATGCACATTGTTTTTGCTTTGGTGCGGTTTTTTCCGTTTTGGGGACTGATGGCGGCTCTTATTTTTTTCGAATTTGGCCGATCTTTTAGACACAAAGACTCAAAGCTTCAATATTCTTTCTTTTTTGGATCTGTTTTATTTTTCGCTTTGGTAGTGTGTTGGTTTTATTTTCGAGGAGACGTACACTCAGATACGTGGGTGCGATTCTTTTTTAAGGTTTAAAAAAGCCCTGAAGCATTTGCCCCAGGGCTTTTTTAAAGTCCATGTAAATCAGAACCAGTACTTAATAGAAGCTACTGCGTTGAGCATATGGACAGCGTTACTTGCTGCAATGAGCATATAGCTGACATCAGCTCCTACAGAAAATTCAGGACTCAGAGCGTAATCGTAACCAAAGGCGGGTCCAAAAGAAAATTCTGAAGCAGATGCGCTTACAGATGCCCCGGCCACTACTATTGCTGCACCCACAGAGGCCAAACCTGCTCTTGCACCTAGGTGAAATTGATTTGCACCATCTACCATCCAATACGCTGGCTCAATCCCAAAATAAGAAAGACTCACAGATGCACTGAGGGCGGAAGTAAGGACTACTGTTTCACTCGAAGTTAAAAAATAGGCACCCAAAGTCCACTCAGGCGAGAGGTGATACCCTGCGTTGCCTCCAAAAGTAACACGGCCCTTAGAAGTGCCTGCATTGACTGTGGGAAGAGCAAACCCTACCAATCCGCCCACATACCCTTGAGCAGCATAAGCAGCTTGGTTCATGCTTAGTGCCAATAAAAAAGCCACAACAGACAATTTACTCATTTTTAACATACGTTTGTACCTTTCTTTGTTTATAAAACTCTAAGTTTTTAGAGTTAAATGCGTTTATAAAAGATTAATTTAGCGACTCTAACATAATTTGTTTATAAGAAAACAAAATTTAACAGTATGCAACCATTTAATGTGATTGGTCTTTTCCAGATCTCAAAGAATCTTAGGAAATATTTTTGACAGGCCGGCAAAGTTTGCTTAGCCTTGAAAGAGGGGTTATTTTTTAACCCCTCACGGAACTCTCAAGGAAGGGTAAAGGGGGGAGCATTGATGCTCATTTTTCGCTCTGCGTTGGTAGGTGAAAGTCAGGCCATTAAGGAACTTTTTCTCACGATAGAGAAAGTCTCACAAACAGACAGCACAGTCCTCATCACGGGAGAAAGTGGTACGGGCAAAGAGCTTGTTGCGAAAGCCATCCACGAAAATTCGGCTAGGGCTCAAAAGCCTTGGGTGGTGGTCAATTGTGCTGCCATTCCATCCGAGTTGTTAGAAGCGGAACTTTTTGGGCATATCAAAGGTGCTTTTACCGGGGCGACTCAGAATCGACAGGGTCGTTTTGAATTGGCTCATGGTGGCACCATCTTTTTAGATGAAGTGGGCGAAATTCCGCTGCACCTTCAAGCAAAGCTCTTGAGGGTGCTCCAGACTCGGGAGTTCGAATCCGTGGGCACATCCAAAACAACAGAGGTCGATGTCCGAATTATTGCTGCAACGAATCGTGATCTCGAAGAGGCATCACAGAAAAAGGAATTTAGAGAAGATCTCTATTATCGCCTCAATGTCATTCCAATCAAAGTTCCGGCTCTCAGGGATCGAAAGAGCGATATTCCGATTTTAATCCAGCACTTTGTAGAAAAGTTTAATAAAGTCACAGGGCGCACTGTGGAGTTGCCCACAGGACAAATTTTGGATGCACTCATGGTCTATGATTGGCCAGGCAATATTCGAGAACTGGAAAATTTAATGGAGAGAATGGTCATTCTCAAAGGGCATGGCTCTGTGGACTTGAGTGATCTGCCGCATCGTATATTTAAAAATTATGTAGATGGACGGACTCCAGGCGAGGGTGCGGTTTCGGATTGGGAGTTTCCACACATGGCGCTTCCCACGGACGGTTTGGATTTAAAGAATATTGTAGACGCATTCGAAAATCACCTGATTGATCAAGCCCTCGCTCGAACCGGAAACAATAAAAACCGGGCCAGCGAAATCCTAAAAATGAACCGTACGACCTTGGTAGAGAAGCTTCGTAAAAGGGGGATGATTATCCCGATTGTCAAAAAAAATGGCGGGGAAATTATTTCGCAGTAGTTTCTTCTTTGTCTTTGATCGTTTTACGCACCAAGTTTCGAATCACTCTGTTTCGATTGGCTCCACCCATCAACGCTTTGGCGTCATAATAAAGTCCAGGGTCATTGACTAAGGCTCCGAGCGTGCCTGTGCCGTTGTTTATTTTTTCTAAAATCGAATTCAAATTTTTAAATGAATTTTTAATTTGAATTTGATCCAGTTCAGTTGCCAATTTGTGACTTGCGGTGGCGAGGTTTTTAGAAGTTGTGGCCATGCTGCTAAAAATAATTTCACTTCGGTTTTCTGATTGAAAAGACTTTAAAAGCTTTTCTAAATTCGTGGCGATTCCATTGAGAGAAATCAAAAGCTGGTCCCCCTTCGAAAAAAACTGAGTGAGCCCAGGTGTGGGTTTTAGAGTAATTTCGGATAAATCGGGCAAAGGCTCTGAGGTTGCTGTTCCTGGATAGATCGACACATACTTGTCTCCTAAAACCCCTTGAGTTAGGATCTCCGCCACGGAGTCTTTTCTGATCCATTCTTCGTATTTTTTCCCGATGAGGAGTTCTACTTTGATGTCTTGCCTGACATGATCAAAGTCAACGTTTCTTACCGTTCCCACGTTGAGTCCTCCGAGTACGACTTTGCTTCCATTGATCAAGCCTTCGGCCGAAGGGCTGTAGATGAGGTACTTATTCTGTTTCGAAAAAAAGCTATTGACCCCGCCCAAAAGAACGATGGCAAGCATGATCAGCAGAGCACCGGAAGCAATAAAAACTCCAACTTTGACTTCTGTTTCCCATTGTTTAAACATAGGCGGCCTCTTGATTGTTTCCGCTGATAAACGACTGAACAAGCGGGTCTTTAGAGCATTTAATTTTCTCTATACTGTCAATGACGTAAATCACTCCATGGTAGAGGATTGCAATTCGATCAGAAATTTCGAAAGCGCTCGGGATGTCATGAGAGACAAAAATCCCAGTTATTTTTTTGGTCTTTAATCTTTTAATATTTTCTAAAAAGCGCCTCGTGTTGATGGGATCTAACCCGGCGGTGGGTTCGTCGAATAAAATAATTTTTGGGTCGATAATGATGGCACGTGCGAGCCCCGCTCGCTTTTGCATACCTCCTGAGAGCTCTGCAGGGAGCAAGGAGTTAGAGCCCTTCATATCGATGAGTTCTAGCATTTCGTTTACTTTTTGATGGATGTCTTGTGGTGACAAACGGGTGTGTTCTTTTAAGGGGTAAGAAAGATTTTCTTCGACAGTCAAGGAGTCAAAAAGAGCTCCATTTTGAAAAACAAAGGCGATTTTTGTCCGAACGGGCATGAGTTCTCGTTCCGAGAGCTTGGATAAATTTTGTCCTTCGAAAAGAATTTCTCCACGGTCTGTTTTTTCTAGTCCAATGATTGACCTTAAAATGACGCTTTTTCCACTCCCAGAAACACCAAACAGACCTAAAATTTCTCCTTCGTAAAGTTGAAAAGACACTCCTTTATGGACTGATTTTTCTCCAAAAGATTTATAAATATTTTTTACGTCTAAGACGACTTTATTCATTATAGCCCTTAATATTTCGGGTAAACCGTTAAAATAAACAACTTTGTTAGGAAAAAATCGCTCACCATAATAAAAATACTCGAGGTGACCACAACCCAGGTGGTAGCATTTCCGACCCCTTGGGTTCCTCCTTCTGTGTGCAGACCCTTCCAGCAAGCGGTCATGGAAATAAAAAACGCAAAGACAATCGTTTTAGCCATGCCCGTGAGCAGGTCTCTCATTTGGAGGGTTTCGAGTGATTTGATTAAAAAATACTCCCACCCGATATTTAAGTCCTTTAGGGACACTAAGAGCGCGCCTACGAGCCCAATGTAATCTGCAAATAAAGTTAAAATAGGGAGTGCAATGAGGCTCGCTAACACTCTTGGGATGACGATTTTTTTGATCGGGCTTGTGCCCAAGGCTCGGATGGCGTCAATTTGCTGAGTGACTTTCATCGAAGCAACCTCGGAGGCAATGCCAGAGCCAATTCTGCCAGCTACTAAGAGGCTTGTAAAAACGGGACCCATTTCTCTGAGAATGCAGAGGGCCACCACTTTAGGGACATAAAGTTTTCCGCCAAACTTAGCTAGTCCATAGCCAAACTGGAGTGCGAGCACAGATCCGGTGGCAGCTCCGGTCACTAAAACAAGGAGAAAAGACTGAACTCCAATGGCATAGACCTGTTCTAAAACAAGGCGGAAATAAAAAGGGCGACTAAAAAGTTCTTTCAAAGTTTGCTGACAGAGCAAAGCAAACCCACCTGAAAAACGGAGAAGATTTAAGATGCGATTGCCTAGAGTGGCGCTGAGGCGGTGAAAAAGAGATTCCATTCTCTTTTAAGGATAGACTAAAATGTCTCAATTGAGTAGGTTTAGTTTTTAATTTTTGTTTAAAAATATAACAGGAAAAATTTGCCGGGCAAAAAAATCACTGGAGGCCACCTCTACGAATTCTAACCCATTCTCTTTTTAAGACTTCAAAATAAAGGGATTCGTCCGGGTTGATTTTATGGGAAACAAATTACTTGTCATAAAAAACAATTAACATAAATCTTGCCATTGCTAAAGTGGCACAAATTTATCACCCAATGAGAAATCACTTTCTGTGCAGAAGGAGGTGGGCAAGGGAGAGATTTGGGCGGATAAGGCGAATTTATCACTTAATGGGAGATCACTTTCAGCGCCGACAGGGATTGGGTGAGAGAGAGATTTGAGTTGGAGAATGAGTTCATATACTTTAACATTTTATACTATTTTTTTTGTAAAAATGCCTTTTTTATGCATTTTTTTTGTTGATTTTATGGTTTTATTGAGAGATAGATACTCATGCTTTTTTTTAAGACATACATATGTCTTAAAAAAAGAACTCAGGAGGAACCAAAAAATGACAAGCATCAATTTGCAGGCCTTGTCTGACTCTGAACTTCTTCTTCAAACAAAAAAAGCAGTGACTCAAGAACGAGAAGCTACTAATTTTGTTTTAGATCACCTTCGAGAAGTAGAACAAAGATACCTTTATGCAAAACTAAAATACAGTTCGATGTTTGAGTATTGCACTAAAGAACTAAAATATTGCAACGCTAGTGCCCAACTCAGGATAGACGCGATGAGGCTGTCTAAAGACGTGCCGGAACTTAAAGAATCATTGCAAAATGGCAGCTTAAATCTTTCAGTCATTGGGACCGTGCAGAAGTTTATGAGACATGAGAAAGCGAAATATAAGAAACGTTATAGCCCCGAACAAAAGAGGGCTTTGCTCAAACAAGTGGAGAAAAAATCAAAACTTGAGAC
>CAZBEI010000119.1:0-29850 GCA_964490895.1 uncultured Bdellovibrio sp.
GCCTTTTTATTGACAGTAGCCGTGACCCGAATTGCGGGGGCTTGAATTAAAGCGTCTATGATATCTGTGTTATCTGCATTTTCGTCAATTTTTGGTTTCAGACCTTCCTGTTGTGTCTGCACACTCTGAAGGAGATCTCCGCTACCAGCCTGGTTCGAAATAGGATTTGAACAAGCCGAAATGATACCAGTCAATAAAACAAAACATACAAAATGACCCCGTTGACTACCCATAAATGCCCCCCTTTAGGCTATTGTTTGTCTTCCAATTCAAGCCAATGCAAACTCTATGCAGTTTTTATACCAAAGCTAGGTAACTTTTATACAACGAAATACAAGAGGAGCTCAATATTTTTTTAGATTTACATGACAGTGTGAGTTAAATTTTTATTCTATTGATTTGATGATTTCTGCTATCTCGCAAGCCAACCACCTTACGCTTCTAACAAGGAACGTAAAAGAATTCGAAAAAATCCCATTTTTAAAAATCGAGGCTTGGTAGAAAATGCTGCTCAATGAGGAACGTTGGATTGCCCTGCTTTATTATTGCCCCAGCACCGCACTCCATCTGCAGTCAAAGCACACGTGTGATCACTTCCTGCTGCGATGCTGCTTACATTTTTAAGATCTTTTGGAACATCCGTTTGCCTATGGCTATTGCTCCCCCAGCATCGCACTCCTTCGTCAGTGAGTGCACAAGTGTGATCACTCCCGGCAGTGATGCTCCTTGGATTTTTTAGATCTTTTGGAACATTAACTTGACCGTCATGGCCGTACCCCCAACAAAACACATGGCCCCTCTGTAAAACACAAGTGTGTGCATCTCCCGTCGCAACGGCGTCTGGATTTTCAATAAAACGAAGAATATTGGTTTGCCCAAATGAGTTACTCCCCCAACAACGAAGGGTCTTACTGACAATGGCACAGGTATGATAACCGCCTGCTGAAACCGACTTTATATCTATAAAACTGCTGGGCAGTTTTATAGGATTAAGATCTTCTGGGATATCAGTTTGACCGTATTTGTTATCTCCCCAACAGTGCACTCCCTTTTCTGTGAGCGCGCAAGTATGCCGATTTCCTGCCACAACCACACTTGATTTTTCTAAATCTTGAGGGACGTTGGTTTGGCCATAATCATTATTTCCCCAGCACTTAGGCCCATTCTCTGTGAGCGCACAGAGATGATCTTTTCGCGCTGAAAATGCAGAGGGGTTTTTTAAATCTTGAGGGATATTGGTCTGACCATAAAAATTACCGCCCCAGCATTTCATTCCATCCTCTGTAATCGCACAGGTATAACCGTCTCCAGCCACAAGCGAGCTTGGATTTTTGAGTGTTTGTGGGACACGAGCTTGGCCATAAAAATTTCCTCCCCAGCACTTCATTCCATCCTCTGTAATCGCACAGGTATGGTTACGCCCGGCTGAGAGTTCAGAGGGGTTTTTCAAATTCGGTGGCACATCGGTCTGGCCTTCGTCATTGTAGCCCCAACACCGCACCCCTTCGTCTGTAAGTGCGCAAGTATGGTCACTGCCAGCTGCAATCTGACTCGGATTTTTTAAGTGGGAAAAGACATTTATTTGGCCTGCGTCATTATTGCCCCAACATCGTACCCCTTCGTCTGTAATCACACAGACATGGTTTCGACCCGATGTGAGCTCACGTGGATTTTTTAAATTTTGTGGTACATTGACTTGCCCAAAATCATTATACCCCCAACACCTCACACCGTTTTCTGTGAGAGCACAGGTATGGGCACTTCCGGCTACAAGTGAGGTCGGCTTTTTTAATTCTTTGGGAATACTCGTTTGTCCATAATCGTTATTTCCCCAGCACCTCACTCCATCCTGTGTAATCGCACAAGAGTGGTTCACTCCCACAGCGATCAGGCTCGGATTTTTTAAATTTTCTGGAACTTTGGTTTGAGCAAAATCATTGTAACCCCAGCAGCGAACACCCTCTTCAGTCAACGCACAAGTGTGGCTGTTCCCAGCGGCAACCTGACTCGGATTTTTCAAATCTTGAGGGACATCTGTCTGGCCATTATAATTAGACCCCCAACACTTCAGTTTGCCTGTCAAAGTACAAGTGTAATCAGCCCCAGCCGAAATCATGGCCTGAGTGTCTACGCACAATCCAAAACATAAAACAACCCCCAACAATCCAAAATAAAGTCGCATGAGTCCCCCTCGTAAAAATTAATTTCCCTATTTTTCACATTTTGAGAAGAAGCTTGTCAATGAAATACTCTGCGATGGGTACAGGATTTGGCTCAAATCTTCAGTAGATGAATCCCCTCGAGCACAAACGAAACAGCAAAGCCAACCAGAGCCACAGAGCTCACTTTCAAAAAGAGATAGTAGGATTGCCCATTCAAAAATGTTTTAGATTGCTTTGTAATCCAAGCCATCAAAAAAAGCGCTGCAAAAACTCCGAGGGTGTCTCCAAAGAAAAAAGAAAGTGCAGATCCCACTGGAAACTGGGTGCGAGATAAAACAAGGGGAGCCCCAATCGTAAACCAAAATAAATAAGGATAGGGGCTTAAAAAATTAACTAAAAGACCCTTGTAAAAAGAACAGCTCCTCATCTGACGAGAAAACTCCACGTTAGGCACTCTCCAATTTCCATAGGCCATATAGACCAAAAAAATCGCACCAATCAGTGAAATGCCGGCAATTAAAAAATTAAAATGCGAATAATGCGCCAAAAGAAGATAACTCAGAACAAAAATAGGGAAATTGGAAAAAAAAGAACTTAAAGCAACTTTGCACCCATCCCTAAAATTGCCCTTGAGCGTTTGAGTGATTACAAGTAGCACAACGGGTCCGGGCATGATACCCGTGCAAAACCCTAAAACCAATCCTTTTACAAAATAAATAGCTAATGCAGACAACATAAAAAATACAACTCCTAAGTTTGAGGAACATATAATCTTTGACTCAAAGCGTCAATACAAAACCCAACTCTGTTTGCACCAAAACCACCCTTGCTTTTGCCGGTATTCCGTGCTGAATTTGGCAAGAAATATATGACGATCAAAGTCCTCCCCCACACCGTTGCCGAAAGAATTGCTGCTGGAGAAGTCATCGAAAGGCCCGCAAGCTCTGTCAAAGAGCTTGTAGAAAATGCTTTAGACGCGCAAGCCACTGAAATCTCAGTTCATTTGGAGGATGGGGGTAAAATACTCATCGAAGTCATAGACAATGGGACTGGCATGGCGCCAGAGGATCTCAAACTCTGCGTCCAAAGGCATGCCACCAGTAAACTCTCAGAGCTCGAGGACTTAGAAAAAATTACAACCCTTGGGTTTCGAGGCGAGGCGCTCCCGAGCATTGCCGCCGTTTCTCACCTCACGCTTATTTCAAAGACGCGAGATGACCCAACTGCTTTCAAACTCTCTGCCACACCCCATGGGATTTTTGAATTAGAACCCACCGTATTCGGACATTTTTTAGGTTCCCCACATGGGACCTGTGTACGCGCCGAGAACTTATTTTCTCAAATCCCTGCACGACTTAAGTTTTTAAAATCAAAAGGCTCTGAAATGTCGTCCATCAGAGAGTGGCTCGAACGATTGGCTCTCTCCCATTCTCATGTCGGGTTCAAACTCTTAAGCGACGGGAAAAACTACTTAAACCTCAGGCCCGAAAATCTCATCTCTCGAATCAAAACTGTTTTAAGTGATGGCGAAGACTTTCCGATTCAAGAGATGACTTCTCAATCAGAACACCTCAAAGTCCATCTCTACTGGCTCCAAGGAATGAGCTCCCCCCAGACAAGGAAGCTCATTCAAATTGTCAATAAACGTGTCTTAAAAGACCGACTTTTACAACAAGCGATCTTGATTGGATTTAGGCAAGCCCTCATGCCAGGGCAGTTCCCAGCTGTTGTACTCTCTTTAGAAATCAATCCCAGTCTGATTGACGTCAATGTCCATCCCACAAAAACAGAAGTGCGATTTTTAAATAGTCGTGTGATTTTTCATGAAATCGAAAAAACAGTTCAAAAACTTTTGAGCGAAAAAGGCAATCCTGCTCTCGTCAGACCCGCTCCCTTTTCTGCTCATGAACAAAGTTTTTCAGGAAGTTCCTTTTACCAAGTTCCATTCCAACCCCAGCCACACTTTCAGGCCGAACTACCAGCCCAGACTTTAGACTTACCCTTAGAGGGAGATCATCCCTTTTCACAGCACTCTTTTGTAGGCATTTTATTTAACACATACCTTGTTTTTCAATTGGGAGAGGAGCTCGGTTTGATTGATCAACATGCAGCCCACGAAAGAATTCGATACGAAAAAATTCAGGAGTTTTTCAAGCAACCCCACGCCCAGGCAAAACAGGTGCTCATGCTCCCTGAAGCGATCAAATTTCCACTCGAAGAAAAATCTATCATCGAAAGCCGCCTGCCCTCACTCACCGCTTTGGGCTTTGAAGTCGAAATTTTTGGCGAAGACGTCTTGCTCGTTCGCGCTGTCCCCGCACCCTGGGGCATAGACTCTCTCAGAATAAGGCTTAAAAACTTAGTCGAAAAACTGATCGCTCACTCTCATGAACTCCTGATGGACGAAACTTTATTCGAAGCCATAGCTTCTGAGGCCTGCCACTCCGCTATTCGCGCTGGCGACACCCTGGAAAAAGGAGAGGCACTCCAACTCGTCAAAAGTTTATTTTTATGCAAACATCCCTGGAATTGCCCGCACGGCAGGCCCACCGTTGTCAAAGTTCCAAAAACAAAACTCGAAGAATGGTTTTTGCGTAAAGTTTAATTCCTTATGCAATCTCAAGTTGTTATTTTTACAGGACCCACCGCCACCGGAAAAACAGAACAAGCTCTCAGGCTGTGTAAACTTTATAAAAACATAGAAATCATCAATGCCGATAGCCTGCAAATTTATCGTAAATTTAACATCGGAACAGCAAAACCCTCTCCAAAAGAACTCTCCGAAATCAAACATCACCTCATAGATATCCGCGACCCAACTGAACCTTTCACTGCTGCTGATTTTGTCAGGGAAACTAAAAAAACACTCGAAAAAATCCACTCTGCTCGCAAAAGAGCACTCATCGTAGGAGGATGTGGTTTTTATCTCAAAGCCCTGCTCTATGGACTTTGGGACACCAACGGTGGGGATCCAAAATTCCGGGAGAGCCTAGAAAACCACTCAAACCAAGAACTTTATGACAAACTTTCAAAAAAAGACCCCCTCACTGCAAAAAAAAGTAGCCTCAAAGACCGCTATCGGCTGATTCGCTCTTTAGAAATTATTGAAGCTGGACAACTTCCCTCTGAACTCAAGGCGCAACACACAAAAGAGCCTGATCCATGTTTTAAACTTTGGGTCTTGGACCGGCCCGATCTCGGCGTACGCATTTGTACTCGCACACAGGCCATGCTTCAGGCAGGATTTGTAGAAGAGGTCAAAGGACTTAGGCAAATAGACCCCCACCTCCATGCGCTCAAGAGTGTGGGCTATCGCCAAGTTTGCCAATACATAGACCAAATCGCCCCCAAAGGACGAAAACGCCCGTTTGACCCTGAAGGACTCAGAAGTGAAATCGAACTTGCAACGAGGCAACTCATCAAACGCCAAAGAACTTGGTTCGGGGGTCAAAAAAAATCTTTTTGCTTTGAATTGGATCGGGATCTTTCCAAGCTTGAATCCGAATTTAAAAGAGTCTATGGTGAGTTTTAGTGGCACAAATCACACCAGGCAAAATCCATAGACTCATCATTGTCTCTGACGGAACAGGCGAAACAGCTGCTCAAATGGCTAAAGCAGCAATGGTTCAATTTAGTGACGAAGATGTCTATTTTACGCGCTATAAAAACGTCAGAAACGAAACTCAGATTAAAGCCATCTGTGATGACGCAGCCATCAATAAAGACCTCTTTATTTATACGATTGTGTCGCCTCAACTTCGAGCGTTTCTTCTCTCTGAAGCTAAGGCGAGAGAGATTCCCTGTGTGGATCTCTTGGGCCCTCTTTTGGTGGGTTTAGCTCAGTACTTTGGACATGAGCCTAAATCCATTGCCGGACTTTTACACAACGTAAACGAAGCTTATTTTCATCGGATCGAAGCGATGGAGTACACCATCGCCCATGACGACGGAAAAGACTTAACTAAGCTTGAGCGAGCAGACCTCATTATACTCGGTATTTCTCGAACTTCGAAAACCCCGCTTTCCATGTATTTTTCGCATCAGGGTTGGAGAGTGGCCAATGTCCCTCTCATCAAAGGATTTGATGTTCCCAAAGAAATTTTCGAAGTCGATCAAAAAAGAGTGATCGGGCTGACGATTGACCCAGAAGACCTCACGATGATCAGACGTGCACGCTTAGAAAGGCTAGGACAAGATCGGGGTGGAGATTATGCAGATCCTGAAAATGTGAACGATGAAATCGAATACGCCAATGAACTTTTTAGAAAAAATCGCCGTTGGCCTATTTTTAATGTCACTGGCAAAGCCCTCGAAGAAACGGCCTCAGAAATCATTAAGCTCATGGCCTCACGCAGACTGACCCCACCGCACACTTTAGAAAACATGCCCCATGTTCAAACACAGGTGAAAAAAGAATAAAGGAGAGACTTATGGCTCGTGGAGAACTGGTTTGGTTAGACGGAAAAATGCTGCCTTTAGAGAGCGCAAAAATCAGCCTTTTTACGCATGCCCTACACTATGGCACTGGAGCCTTCGAAGGCATTCGTGCCTATCGCCAAAAAAACGGGAATGGAGCTGTGTTTAGACTCCAAGAACACCTCAAAAGATTTTTAGAGTCTTGTAAGATTTTAGATTTTAAAATCCCCTACTCTGTTGACGATTTGGCCCAAGCGACACTTGAGACCTGCAAAGCAAATCATTTTCAAGAATGCTACATCCGCCCCATTGTTTTCATCGGCGATGGGCCATTAGGAGTGAACCCTGGAGCCTCTCCACCCCTGCATGTGGCCATTTTAAATTGGGAATGGGGAAAATACCTAGGAGACAAAGAATCCCAGTGGGGGGTAAAACTTAAGATCTCAAGTTTTATCCGACCCCACGTCAATAGCCTCATGACCAAAGGGAAAATCACAGGCCAGTACATCAGCAGTGTCCTTGCAAAGCGAGAGGCGATTTCCTTGGGATTTGACGAAGCTTTATTTTTAGATGCAGAGGGCTACCTGACCGAAGGCACTGGAGAAAATCTTTTTATGGTAAAAGACGGAGTCATTAAAACTACTCCACTTAATTCTATTTTAAATGGCATCACCCGTAGCACTGTCATGGAATATTTTGCGCATAAAAAAAATCCCGTGGTCGAAACTCGTTTTTCTAGAGATGAGCTTTGGTGTGCGGACGAAGTTTTTCTCACCGGCACCGCTGCAGAGATCACCGCCGTGAGAGAAATTGACTCAAGAACGATTGGAGATGGGACACAAGGTCCCGTCTCTCTCCAATTACAAAAAGACTACCAAGCTCTTGTACGAGGAGAACTCACACCCGAGTACGCACACCACTGGCTGACAGAAATCAAATAGACTCTGCCCAAGGTTTAGCGGTATAAGTTTTGCATAACTTCAAATAAAGGAGACTCTCTCATGTTTAAAAAAATTTCGCTTTTAACCTTACTTTGTGTGTCATTTTCAGCGCACGCTGCTGACTCTCCAGAATGGCTCAATAAAATCACGCTCGATGGGCGAGCTTTTGTAAATTTTAACTACCACTGGACGGGAGATGGATTTACTTCGACGAAAGGGAGCCAATTTAACGAATTTAACATTGAGAGGCTATATCTCGGTTTTGCTTGGAAATTAAGTGAAAGCACTAAATTTAGATATTTATTAGATGCAGGCAATCTCAGAGCAGCAGGTGCTACCGACAAACCCCTTTTCGCGATTACAAAACTGGCCTACCTCGAAGTGGCAGATGTTTTATATAATGGAAGTTTTTTGCGATTTGGAATGCAAGATAACCCGTGGGTGCCTTCTGTAGATGACCTATGGGGCTATCGTTTTCAGGGAACAAACTTATCAGATCGCGCAGGATATTTGAGCGGCCAAGACATTGGAGTAAGCCTTGGTGGAAGTTTGTCTGAAAAATGGGGCTCCTGGCAACTCTCTCTCGTCAATGGAGAAAATTGGAAAAACCCAGAAGTGAGTAAATCCAAGGACCTCCATGCATTTTTGAGTGCGAACCCTTTTGCAAATCTCGATGGAGCTCTCAGCCATGTTGTTTTAGCAGGAGGAGCCACTCTCGGATTTTATGGAGATATCGCAGACGGAAGTCCCACCGACCGCACACGACTTAATGCCCTTTTAGGTTATAAAGACAAAGAAGTTTTTAGCCTTTTGGGCGAATACTTGCGCACTGCAGATCCCGCAAGTAAAATGAGTGCAACTTTTCCAAGCCTTAAAGGCAAAGCGCCCGCCTCCAGATCACAAGGACAAGGGTTTGCTCTGTATGCCACTTTCAATAGCTCTTTACTCTGTGAAGATAAATCTTGGGAACTGATTGCCCGTGTGGACCGTTTAGATCCAGACGACGAGATCGACAACAATAGCCAAACCACTACTATTTTGGGCGTGGCGCACGAGTGGAATAAAAACATTAAGACACTTTTAGACTTTGACACCACTATTTATGGCGGAGGAGCTGGAAAAGGAAACGAACGCAAGATCCTGCTCCAAACGTTGGTGAAGTTTTAGGACACGATACCGCCGTAGTTATTTGATATTTATACAATATCTGCGTATTAATTATATATTATATTTATGTAATTTATGATACAACGAGCTCGCGATGAGCAGTTCTCTAAAGGTCAGTTTTTATTTATTTTTAGCGGTTTATAATCTATGCACCACTGGATCGCTCTTGTTTGCTGGCGACCCGATCCCCATATTGGGCTCTTAGAATTCTGTCCTTGCAGTCGTTTCGGAGGGCTATGAGTCAGCTAAAAACTCATATTGAAAAAGCCAGAGATTTTATAGAGCTCGCAGAAAGAATTCCTGTACTCGTAAGGCCTGAAAATTTCTTTTTCTAAGTCCACCCCGGGTAACCCTACTTAAGACAGTGATGTTTCTAAAGCTTCCCTCAAAAAGCAGACCGCATAAATAGGGAGGTGAATGAGTCGGTATCTTGAGTGAGGAAGAGTCCGCTCAGTTGGCATTTCGATATTTGTGAGTACACCAACATTAAAATTTTTTTCTGAAAGAAAGATCAGGAGTGATTTTAGCTTTTGTGATTTTCCTGATTTTACTTCGATGGGGTAAATCTGATTTTTATGCTGAAAAAGATAGTCTACTTCAGCTTGTGCATTTTTTTCCTCCCGTGCCCAGTAAAAAAGAGCGGCCTCTTTAAAAGAAGGAGTGAGCGCCAAAAGCTCCTGACCTACAAATTGTTCTGCAAGTGCACCCTCGTGCATCGAAACCATTTTTTCTAGCGAAACTACCTCGCCTCCTAATTTTTGATTTAAAAGTCCTACATCTAAAAATAAAAACTTAAATACAGATTCTTTTGCTTGAGCTGCGAGAGGCACTCCTCCACCTTGGCTGTGAACAATGGGGAAAATAATTTTAGCTTTTTCTAAAGCTTGTATCCCTTGCTTTAAATCAGCGGACCTAAAGTCTGGATCAATCTCCGAATATTTTACTCTCTTTCCAACAAAATAAGGACATCGATCATAGACCTTACGCAATGCTTCTAACTTGAATTTTCCACGGTACTTAGAAAAATCTGCTTCGATTGATAAAAGGAGAGAATGTTGAATTTTTTGCATCTCTAACTGCTCTTTAGGATCTTGGATAAACTGACTGACAGCTTCAGGCATCCCTCCCACAAATAAATAAGAACGAAAATGATCTAATAGCCTCTGATGCTCTGCAAAAGTGACAAAGGGTTTTCCTCCAATCCAATTTTTTATTTTAAAAAGGAGGCCCTCTTCGTTCAATCCCTGTAAAAACTCTAAAAAACTCATGGGGTAGAGGTGTAAAAACTCCACTCTTCCTACGGGCATTGGGGATTCGAGTTGGTTTAATGCAAAATCAAGAAGAGAGCCAGCTGCAATCACAGGAACTTCTGGTAGATCTTCGTAAAAATACCTCAGCGCACTAAGCGCATAGGAAGAAACTTGGATTTCGTCAATGAAAAGAATATCTGGGTGGTACACTTTTTTAAGCGATCCTAGGGCAGAAAGAATTTCGCCTGGTTTGAGAGTGGATTGAAAAATGGAGCAGAGCTCTGGCTCCTTTTCAAGATTAATTCTTAATCCGCTTTTAAATTCCTCCTGGATTAATTTGTTAATGAGAAAGGTCTTCCCAGTTTGTCTCGCTCCACGGACAAGGAGTGGTTTTTTTCTTTCCTTGTTTTTCCAGAGGAGAAGCTCCGCATAAACATGTCTTTTTAGTTCCATACCTTGGATTTTATCATATATTTGTGATTTTCCAATTGGAAAATTTCAAATATATGACTTTATTGAGCTATCTGCAGCCGTTTTTCCGCCAACTCCATCAATTTCTCAGGATCCACTCCATCTTGGGGGCAAGAAGAAAGGCCAGATTTAAATTCAAGTCCAGTGATTTTTTCTAACCTCTCAAGAAGCAGTGGAGCATCTTGAGATTTGCAATCATCTAGAATAAGAGCGACCTGGTTTTTTTCTGGAAGTGCATAAACGGTGTCAGAAGCTCTAAAAAGACCTTTTTTAATTTTAAAAGTAAGCTCTTCTGGCGAAAGTCCTTCGGGAACTTTGATCAACCCGAGCGAAACAGCGCCCACCCCACCCTGCTCTGGAGAAATGAGACTCACCCTCGAAGCCAAAACAGCCCTGAGCCCCTGCTCTGACGAAAAAGCAGGGAAAATAAGCCTCAGTTTTATTTTATTTCCTTTTCTATCAGATTCAAACTTTCCCTGGTGCTGTTTTAGAATTTCGTGGATCAACAAAAGCTCGCTCCCTAAACCTTCTTCGGTCCGAGACAAAAAAGCCTGCTCTGATTGCAAAACTCCAGAAAATACAGAGCTCGGCGAACCCACCCCACCCTGAAATCCAGCTAAGCCTTGCATCCAAGACTCATCCCAAGCTTGCTCACCATTGGGCTTCAAATCAAATTCTAGAGAGATCTCAAGAGGTGCCACCGAAATTTTTAGCTCAGTTTTTTTTTGAACTCTACTCAGCAAATAAGAAAGCGCAAGTTCTAAAGCTCGCCCCAACTTCTGTGGGTCTGCCAGTAACGTTTGACCTTCTTTAAGAAGACACTCTAAACTTATTGTCAATTCTTGTCCGTGTAACAACGAGTGGAGAGTTTTGACTTTAGACTCAACCAAACGCCACAAGTCGACTTCTCTCAATTTGACATGAAAGTTCTTACTCTCCAAAGAAGCCAAGTCTAACAATGATGCCAAAGCACTCTGGAGCTTAAGCGCATTTTTCTTAGCCATCACCGTGAGCTCTGGCACAGAAAAGGCTCCACCCAAATCTTGCTCTTCTAAAAGAGTGAGTGCATTGAGCACTCCCATGAGGGGTGTTTTTAATTCATGCGAAACAAGCGAAAGCAGGTTGGACTGAAAACTCCGAAATAAAACTTCGTCTTGAGGAGTCAGCTGGCGAGCGGGCTCGTGCCCTACTGCTACAACTGCACTGAAACTGTCTTGTTTTTTTTTCATAAAGCTCTTTAATTTTATGCTTTTTAGTGTTGAAAGCAAGGCTTGTTTAGATTGTTATAAAAGTTTTAAGAGTGAATATTTAGCAAACTGCTTAAAATCCTTGTCGCGAGTTAAAAGGGGTACGTCATAATCAATACAACACTGTGCCACTAAAGCATCTCCCAAGTGAGCTTTATGACCTGGCCTATGCAACATTCTTCTGAGCTCACCTGTTCGAACCCAATATCCCTCTTTTAAATTAAAGCAGGGCATGGATTTTATAAAGCTCTCTGCTTCTTTTGTTAAAAATGGACTTGCAAGGAGCTCACTTAAAACAACGGGCCTTTTACTCTGTTTTTGAACAGAAGTTGAATGAGCATAATAAATATTGACCAATAGAGTTATTGCATATATGAACGTGGTGTTTCTTTGTCTGAAGATTCATTGTGAATTTTTTCAGAAAAGAACTTTAACATTTAAGAAGGGGGAACTTGTATGTCTTTTTATTTCTTAGACAAAAAAAGTCTTTTCATTTTGCCCATGGCTCTCATTGGATTGATAATTGGATTTAATTCTAAACTCTCTTATGCTGACCATGGGAGCAGAGAACGTATCGTAGAGACACTTCATGCATTAGCTGATGCTGCTAAGCAGTTTCATGAAATGACTCATGACGTGCCTTATGCTGCTGATTTAGCTCAGGCAGCACATGAATTAGCCCAGGCAACAAGGCACCTGCACAAGGTTATTGAAACAACCCCAGACTGGGAGCATGTTCTTCAGGATTTTACAGTGGTAGTTAGCAAATTTAGGACGGTACAAAGACTCTATATGTCAGTCGGCGATAATCTTCCGGATGATGTTCAAAATTTTTACTTAGAGAACTTAGCCCATAAGTATTACGCTGCTCGAGACGAAATCGGACAACCCAATCTTCCTCCAATGGGCCGAGATATTCCAGCCACATGCGAAAGTAGGAACTTTCATATGCGAACCTGTCCAGTTCCAGGCATTGGCCAAGCAAGAATTGAAGATGTCAATTTAACACGTCAAAACTCTAACTCACTTTGCACAAAAGGCTATATAGCAGCTGACGGACAACTCGTTGTTACTTATGGCGTGAGCTCAGACAGAACTATGATCTGGGTGGATCGTGGCTGTAGAGGTAATTTTAGCGTAAGAGTTAGATAATTTATTCAATTCTTATACAAAGTTTTTGCTCATCTCCAAATAGCGAAAAAAGCAATTTGGAGATGAGTAAAAACCATCCACGACTCATCTCCAGATGGCATTAAAACTAGCCTCTGCTCAAAAAGGTCATCTGCTTTTTCAGCAGAGGCTAGTGCCTAAAATGCCGAACACCTGTAAACACCATGCTCATTGCATGCTCATCACAGGCTACAACGCTCTCGGCGTCTTTGATGCTCCCACCAGGCTGAACTATATATTTAATCCCAGCCGCATGGGCTTGATCCACAGAATCTCGAAAAGGGAAAAAAGCATCGCTCACTAAAACACAATCCTTAAGCGAACCACCCATAGTCTTGAGCACATCCAAGGCTCTCGGAATAGCCAAGCGCTGCAAAGCGTCTACTCTATTGGGTTGACCCTGCCCTGCCCCTACCAGTTGAAAGCAATCTGACTCTCCCGGAACTTCTCTTACCAAGGCAATTGCATTAGATTTTAATGCACGGCAAACAGCAATTCCAAACCGCGCCAGTTTTTCTTTCTCTACAGGCCATTTGAGGTGAGTGACTGATTTGAGAGGTTCATTGAGCGTGCGATCTGATTTTTGTAACAATCTGCCGCCTGGAACAGAAATAGAAAACTCTGGAGAATCATCTTTCATTCTGCGCACCCTTAAAGCTTTTAAATTTTTTCGCTTGGTCAACATTTGTAAAAGCGCCGGGTGATCTTTTGTGAGTCCTGGTGAGGCCACAAGCTCTACAAATTTGTCTGACAACCATGCTGCTGTTTGTTCTTCGAGCTCGTCTGAAAATAAAACCACCCCACCAAATGCAGAAACAGGGTCTCCCTCCCATGCCCACATGAGCGCTTTTTTTTGCGCCAAGGAATCTGTCTTAGGCACCGAGGCCACACCAATGGGGTTATTGTGTTTTACAATCACGACATGGCTTGAGTGGGGATCCATTTCTAACAAGTCGCAGGCTAGACTGTACGCCGAAGAAAGGTCCAAAATATTATTATAGGAGAGATCGGCTTGAGTGAGGGGCTCTCCCCAGGCAATGGGCGAATTTCGATAGTACTCAATGGCCGCTGATTGGTGAGGATTTTCTCCATACTTGAGATCCATCACACGTTTTTTTCCAAAAATACGCGAAATGGTTTGATCGTATTCTGAAACACACTCCCAAGCCGCTCTCGCACAAGACTCGATCGTCTCAGTACAAAGAGTGCCCTTGGCCTCGAGTTCATCTATTATTTTTTTATATTGATCAGGATGGGTCAGAACCAAAACATGGGGAGAATTTTTCGCTCCAGCTCGAACTAAAGTGGGACCCCCAATGTCAACTTCCTCTACCAAAGTCTTGAGCTGTTCATGAGTGAGTGATCTTTTCTTATTTTTTTCGCCATCGAGGCTCATTTTTTGCAGTGCCGATTGAAAGGGATAAAAATTTACGACCACGCAATCAATGGGAACAATCCCTAAGCTCTCTCGATCTTTCTCGTCTTCTTCGACCCCTCTGCGGTAAAGAATTCCGCTGAGTATTTGATAAGACAAAGTTTTCATCCTGCCACCAAAGGCCTCTGGATTTCCTGTCAACTTTTGGATGGGCGTAGTTTTAATGCCGCCTTCCTTCAAAATCTGAGCTGTATTGCCCGTGGCCACTATTTCAGTGCCGCACTTGACAAGGGCACGCGCAAGCTCTGGCAAGTCTGTTTTGTCTGAGACAGAAAGGAGGGCTCGTCTGATTTTTAATTCATTTTGCATTGGCGACCTCTTTGTATGCGTTTTCGAATAATGCAAGTCCCTGCCCTGGAGCACTCGAACGCCCTGGAGTGAGCGTCCACTCCGGATGCGCCGTCCAACGGACGAAAGCCTCTGGGTGCGGCATGAGCCCAAAAATCCGCCCAGTAGGATCACACAGACCTGCACAACTCATTTCACTCCCATTGGGATTTGTTTCGTAACGGAGACAAATCATTTCGTTTTTTTCGAGTTTACTTAAAATTTCTTTTTTTCTCAAATGCCCAATGACAACTCGACCTTCGCCGTGCCGAATGGGCAGATCTAAAGTCCCTACCCCTTTTAACCAAATACATTTGGAACCCTGCGGCGAGACCTTGACCCAAGAGTTCAAAAACTTTCCCTGTTCATTGGTTGTAATAGAAATTTCTTTTCCAAAAATTCCAAGTCTGATCAAAGCTTGAAATCCATTGCAACCTCCAATGACAAGCCCTCCTCGTCCCACAAAGAGAGGCAAATCCCAATTGAGGGAATGTTTGATTTTTAAAGCCAAAACTTTTCCACTGGTCAAATCATCCCCATAAGAAAACCCTCCTGGAAAAGCTACAACTGAGTATCGACTGGAGAGTTCGTCTGTTCCACATTTTTCGGACATAAGGTCACTTATGTGCTTGATTTCAGTTTCAAATCCAACCAGGCGCAAAGCCTGAGCAAATTCCATTTCGCAATTGATTCCATCGCCTGTCAACACTAAAGCCCTGGCCTTTTGAGAACTCATTGCCAATAGCCCTCCTTTTTCCAGGCCTGACGCATTTCTTGAACACTCACAGACCAATTTTTTTCAATTTCTTTAGATTTCCAAAAAACAACCAGTTTATCTGTAGCCGTCACACTTCCCAATTTTTGAAACGCCACTCCCTCACTTTGCCACTCGTCTTCGAGAGTTTGACAATCGCTCTCTCCAACCGAAGTCACAAAAGAGTGAAATCCTTCGCCATAACAAAACTCCCACAGGTCTTTACTCTCCGGAATAAAAATCTGTGCACCAAGCCCTCGCGCTAGCAAGCTCTCTGCCACACAAACCAAAAGTCCCCCCTCCGAAATATCATGCAGAGATTTCATCAAAGCTTGTTTTTTTCCTTTTCCGCCTCCAATCCACTGGTAAACTTTGAGGGCCTGTTTCCAGTCAGGCTCTCCAAGCCTGAGACCTTGAGTATGCTCAGGTTTCATTTGTTGAAACTCAGAGCCCCAAAGTCCCACTTGCGCAGGACCCAAAATATAAAGAATGTCTCCATAAGATTTGAAATCAGCCGTCCGAGAAAGTCTGATATCTGTTACTTTTGCTATCGCAGTCATGAGCAAAGTGGGTGGAACAGCAATTTTACATTCTTTTCCACTTTTAATACCTTGAAAATTATTTTTCATGCTGTCTTTGCCAGAAATCAAAGGCACGCTTAAATTAAGAGCTGCGTCATGGAGGCCATAGCAGGCCCTCACTAAAGCAGCTGTAATACTCGGATCTCCAATAGGATCTGGCCAGCAAAAATTATCGACAAGAGCGATCACAGTATCTGCACGGCCAAAATCAGCTCCGACACAAAGTATATTCCGGAGTGCCTCATCGACGCTGGATTGTGCCATGATATAAGGATCAATATCAGATAATTTTGGGTTAATCCCTGAGCCCACTGCAATCCCCGCCATCGAAGAGCTCTTTGGTTTTACAACAGCCGCATCGTTAGGACCACTGTGTGCGTGTGGTGACCCAGCCGAAACCGTGTGCAACGGTTTGATCACACTTCCGCCCTGAACTTCGTGATCATATTGTCTAATCAACCATTCTTTTGAAGCAATATTGGGCCTAGCTAAAAGTTCTAATAAAATTTTTCCATCCCACGGAAGCTCGACATTTTTATCGGACGGAGGTTTGGGCCTGCCCTTCCACTGTGCCTCAAGCTCAAGTCTGGGAACTCCCTTGTGCAAAAATTCTAAATCTATACTCCCCACGAGTTTTTCTTCGTATAAAATTTCAAACTTTCCTGTCTGCGTAAAACTCCCCAGCACACTCACTTCTACTGCACGGCGATTGGCCAATGCCACAAAGAGAGAACTTTTTTCGGGGGGCACGGCAACTGTCATGCGCTCTTGGGATTCGCTGATCACAAGTTCGTAGGGCTTCAATCCTGGGTATTTTATTTTTGCCAAACTCACATCCATCTTGGCACCGCCAGAGAGTTGAGCTAACTCACCCACTGACGAGGAAAGCCCGCCGGCCCCGTTGTCTGTGATCGCTCTATAAAATCCAAGATCTCTTGCTTCGAGTAAAAAATCACTCATTCTCTTTTGCGTAATCGGATCTCCAAGCTGCACTGCGGACGCTGGAGAACTCTCCGTCAGAGCAAGTGACGAGAAGGTAGCTCCATGGATTCCATCTTTTCCAATTCTGCCTCCTACCATACAGATTTGATCTCCGGGCCTAATTTCCTTTGTCTCACATTTTCGACCTGCAATCAGTCTGGGTAAAATTCCAGCAGTTCCACAAAAAATGAGGGGCTTTCCTAAAAATCTCTCATCAAAAACAAGGGCTCCATTGACCGTCGGAATTCCACTTTTATTTCCTCCATGTTCCACCCCCAGGCTCACTCCATCCAAAATTCTACGAGGATGTAAAACCCGTTCAGGCAAAACCTCTCGATAATCAGGGGGAGCTAAACAAAAAACATTGGTATTAAATATGGGTTTTGCTCCCAGTCCACTGCCTAAAATATCCCGATTAACGCCTACAATTCCAGTCAATGCTCCACCATAGGGGTCCAGAGCCGAAGGGCTATTGTGAGTTTCTACTTTGATACAGATGGCGTCTTCGTCATCAAAAGCTAGGATCCCTGCATTGTCATGGAAGACGGAGAGGAGCCAATTTTTTGTCAGCAAAGAAGTCGTGCCAGCAATCGTTGTTTTAAAGAGACCTTCGATGACAGAAGGAATCATACGGTCCAAATCCGTGGATTTATTTTCATAATGAATCCGAGCAGAAAAAATCTTATGCTTGCAGTGCTCTGACCAGGTTTGAGCCAAAATCTCCATCTCTACATCGGTGGGATCTGAAAGCCCCACTGATTTTCGATAATCCTGCACATTTTTAGAATAAAAATAATTTTGAATGGCTTGCATTTCTTTGTGTGACATCGCCCAAAGACGCATTTCGCTTAAGCTTAAACACTCTTTTTCTTTAAGGTGTTCGAGGGGAAAGGTTTCGACTCGATCAGAATTTTTGAATGGGATTTTTGGAAAATCTCGCTTGATCCTTTCCTGATGAAATCGATTATTTCCCATGAGTTCGCTTTCGGTGAGCAAGGTCCAAGTTTCGATGAGTTCATTACAAATCAAATCTTGTGCAATGGATCTCAGATCTTCTTCCGTGAGCTCAGGTCCTTCTAAAATTAACAGATGCCCACTGGCAGTACGGGACTCTTGAAGTTTTCTCCCCAGAACGATTTCGAGAGCTTCGTGCAAAGTTTTCCCCACATTGTCAGTGACGCCAGGACGAAAGCGGCTCTCAATTCCCCAAAATACTCCAGGTCTGAACGGAGCATTTTGTAGGAGATCAATAAGTGTCCCTTGATCTCCTGCTGCAGCGGGAATAAGACCCCCACTAAAGAGCCACTGAAGCACGGGGTCCCATAAAACTTCGACTGCAGCTGGAATAAATTCCTCTCGAAAGATGGGGAGATCCATCCAGTAAATATCCAGACGCCTAGCCCACCTGAGTTTTTTATGGATGCCAGCATGCGCTAACTCTAGTTTTCTCAAAAAAATCTGTGCCATGGGATCTAAAAACTCAGGCTTCATGGCTACTTCAATCCTGGCGAACACAAGTCCTCCCCTCTCTTTTTTCTAAAGAAAATTTTTCTTGTAAAATCCAGTTCAAAGTATTGGGATAAAGTCGATGTTCGAGATCCAAACCCCGAGCTTCCACTTCTTGGACAGTTATAAGATCTGATATAGAAAAAGCTTCTTGAGCGCAAATCGGTCCATGGTCTACTTTTTCGTCCAAAAGGTGCACACTCACTCCCGTCACTTTGCAGCCCAATGCGAAAGCTTGGGCGTATGCGTTTTTTCCAGGAAATGCGGGCAACAAAGAGGGGTGAATATTGGTCACTCTAAAATATCCTCTGGGGGAGAGAAAAGGAGCCAAAAACGTCGGAGATAAAATCCTCATATAACCGGCCAATACAATAAAATGGGCCTGCAAAGGTTTTAAAATTTTTAAAATTTCTTCTTCCTGCTGCTCCTTACTGGCAGGAGAAGCTACAGCAAAAGCTGGAATACTTGCAGCTTTTGCAATTTGTAACACTTGTGCATCAGGCTGATCAGAAATTAGGGCTAAAATTTTGGCCTGTAGGTTTTTTTTTTGAATCGATTTTAAAATAGCCTCAAAGTTACTGCCCCGCCCCGAAGCTAAAACTGCAATGGGTATAGCATTCATGTGTTTAAGTTCTCTGCGATGTCTTTACGAAACTGAATTCCTTCGAATCTAATTTTATTAATGTGATCATAAGCCGTCTCTCTTGCCAATTTAAAATTTTTCCCCATTCCAAGCGCTCCCAACACTCTGCCTCCATGGGTGACTAAGCGGTTATCTAAAAGTTTTACGCCTGAAAAAAAATAAGGAGGAAAAAAATAGGGAGGTAAAAAATTGGAATTTTCCTGGCCTAGCCCAGAAATAGGGAGACCCTTTTTAGGATGATCAGGATAACCGGGCGATGCTGCGACAACATAAACAGCTTTTTCATCGCTCATCGGAACACGGGAGGGAAACTGGCTTAAGTCACCTTTGGCACTCGACTGGCACCATTCAAAAAGATCACCTTGCATTCGAGGCAATAAAACTTGTGTTTCAGGATCACCAAACCTTGCATTAAATTCTAAAACCCAGAACTTTTGGGTCTCAAGGTCAAACATTAAACCTGCATACAGAAGTCCCTTAAATGGAGTGCCTATGCAACTCAGTTCTTTTAATACAGGTTCAAAAACTTCTTTTAAAACCCTCTCATTCAAATTTTCGGGTAGCCCAGGCACTGGACTAAAAGCGCCCATCCCACCAGTCATGGGACCGAGGTTTCCATCTTGCAATCGCTTATAATCGCGCGCCGGCTCTAGCCCACACGCTCGATTGCCATCACAAAAAGCCATGAAAGAGAGCTCATCGCCCGAAAGACATTTTTCTATGACAAGCCTGTGAGAAATTTTGTAAAAAGCTTCTACCGCCATTAAGGCTTCATTTTTTGTAGAGCAAACTTTGACACCTTTTCCCAATGCCAAGCCATCTGCTTTGATCACCCAGCCAGACCAATGGGACAAACTCACCCACTTTTTTGCAGCTTCTTTATTTTCAAAAACCTCGAACTCTGCCGTGGGGACTTGGATTTTTTGCATGAGTTTTTTAGCATAGGTTTTAGACGCCTCGATTTGAGCCGCTTTTTGAGAAGGCCCAAATGTTAAAATCCCGTAAGACTCAAAGCAATCTACAATTCCATCGGCCAAAAGTTGATCCGGTCCAATGACTGCAAGCTCTACTCCCTCATTTTTTGCTAGTTTAGCCAGTTGCTCTAAATTGTCTGTGAACTCAAGTCTCCCCCACTCTTTTGGAAATCCATCATTGCCGGGGGCCACAAGCACTCGAGAAACATGTTTGGACAAAGAGAGTTTCCACGCGAGAGCATGTTCTCTTCCCCCAGAACCCACTACTAAAACCGTACTCATGGGAGCCTCCGGAGTTCTTCCATCACTTGATCCAAGGATGTCACCTCAGAAAACCAAATCCTCCCACAGAGCTCGTTTGTAAGGACCTGATAAAGCTGTGAAGCCGCTTTGATATACTCTAGAGGAAGCTTAGGTGGAGAAATGTGCATTTCTTTTTTCCACTCCGGGCCCTTCTCTTTTTTTGCCTTCAAAACAAGGGGGTACCAGGGAGTTTTGCGATAATAAGCACGGAGAAATTCTTTAGAAAGCTGCAGTCCATCTTTTAAAATTCGGAGCTCATCAGGGCCAATGGCATCTACTAAAAAAATTTTGCCACACTCAAACACTCCCCACTCTAATTTTCCGTCCGCCAGTTCCATGCCCTTTTGTGCACACAGGTGCTTAAGCCAAAGAGCCACCCATGCAGTTTGAATCAAAATTTCGTCAAGCTGTTTCAAAGACAATCCTGAAATCTCTAAAGCTTCTTGTTTTGTCATCAATCGATCAGAGGGCTCCAATTTAGTAAAGAGTTCTAAAATAGGAAAATCCCACTTCGCACCGGGAGCGACTTTCACTCTTTCTAAAAACGAACTCCCAGGAGGAGCACTGAAGCGAAAAATAACCTCAAGTGGCACCAGCCTTGGAGGCTTGGAGGCCTTTGTGGCTTTGTAATCTGGAAGTGAACCCACAAAAGTAGGTCTCACTACAGACACTTGCTTTACAGCGAGACTGTGAACCGGATGATTCATAGCTGAAAGGCGCGAAACGCCATTTCTTTCTTGGCACCAAACTCCCATATAATGTGTGGGGAGTCCATAGAGTTTGAGTTTTTCTCCGATTTCCAAAAAAGTATTTCCGAATGGGTTTTCTAGTTTTAAATCTTTTTTTAAAAACTCATCCCAAGTCTCTTTACTCTCAAGGCGTTCGAAAAGTGTGGCTGCCAAAATCGCCAGCGCCTCTCCTTTTTGTGGAAGCAAATCTGGCATTTTCCCCCAATCAAAAACAGAATAAGCATCTGTATATTCAAAAAGAACACCTGGAGAGTCGCTCCCTTGGACAGCCAGAGGGCCTAAGACATTTTTTACTGACCCTTCGTACAAAAGATTCATCCGGTTTTCCTGCACTCAGCTTTCAGACGATCTTGCGCACGTGCTTGTCCAAACTTTGCTCCTCCAGAAATATCTGTGGGATAACACCCATCTAAACAAGCCATACAGGGATTTTGGATTCCAGGGATGGAGTTTTTTAAACCTGCTTCGTCTTGATAAATCACAGCGTCCGCACCGAGCTCTTTTTCGATTTCCTGGAGTGATCGACCCGAAGCAATGAGTTCGTTTGGACTCGGAAAATCAATCCCATAATAACAAGGGGATTTGATCGGTGGGCATGTAGAGACAAAATAAACTTTTTCCGCACCTGCTTGCCTCACCAGTTCAATAATTTTTTTAGAAGTCGTTCCACGAACAATCGAATCATCCACTAAGAGAACTTTTTTCCCTTTTATTTCAGAACGCACAGGGGAGAGTTTGAGATTGACTGCGCTTTGACGTTTTTCTTGAGTGTCTAAAATAAACGTTCGCTGGATATAGCGATTTTTTATCAAAACTTCGCGGTAAGGAATCCCGAGACTTTCTGACAAAGCAATGGCAGCAATCCGAGAAGTCTCTGGCACAGGAACCACCATATCCACTTCGATTTCTTTGGAGGCTATTTTTTTTTGAATGATTTTAGCTAGATTTTGTCCAAGCCTAATTCTCGATCCGTAGACCGGAGCGTTGTCAATGACACTTTCTGGAGAAGCAAAATAAACCCACTCAAACATACAGGGGCGAGGAGATTGTGCAGAAAGAACTCGGGAGTGAATATTGCCATCAAAGTCAATAAAAACAACTTCTCCCGCTTTCAAATCACGGATGATTTCGTACCCCAAAAAAGAAAGTGCCACACTTTCGGAGGCCAGCATGAATGCTCCGTTTTTTTTCCCTAAAATAAGAGGACGATTGCCATAGGGATCTCGAAACGCCACCAATCCTTGATTAGCCACAAGGCTGATAATGCTAAAACTTCCATTTACTTTTTTAAAAACTGCTTCGGTGGCTTGACAGATGACTTCAAAATCCAAAACTGAACTTTTAGAATGTTGCTCTGGCCGACCTGGCTGCTGAGCAATGCTTTCGGCAAATAAATTTAAAATAATTTCTGTGTCTGAGTGAGTGAGAAGGTGCCTTCGATATTTGACTTTGAGTTCGTCTGAGAGTTCTTGGCAATTGATGATATTGCCGTTCTGGACCATCCCTAAACCAAACGGGTAATTGAGCAAAAAAGGCTGAACATCGATAATATCACCTTGGCCAACCGTGCTGTAGCGAGTGTGTCCAATGGCCACTTTCCCTGAAAGAGTGGCCATGTTTTCTCGATTAAAAACAGAATCGACAAGTCCAAGGTTTTTTACCAAATGAAATCCGTCGACATTATAGGTCAATATCCCAGCAGCATCTTGTCCGCGATGCTGCAGCGTGGTAAGTCCGAGAAAGGCCTCCTGAGCGGACTCAGGGGTTCCGATAATTCCAACAACTCCGCACATATGTGGGGCAGTCATACCATAAGTTGCTTAGGAAAAACAGGGGGTTGAAACTCTATGAATCCAAGTCTACACTAATGAGAGCTAAGGGGGGCTCGGACATTATGAGCAACGCGCTCAGTCCCATTACGGGAATTTTAGAAGAAAATCAGGTGATTATAGATTTTGGAAAATACGAGGGCAAAACAGTCCAGGAAATAGCCGACCTGGATCCCGGTTTTTATAAGCGACTCGCCACGGAAAAAGAAAATGGAGTTTTTGCCATCCGTAGGCATCGTGACAAAACGTTTCGGCTTTATATCAATCCGCTTACTGAGATTGAGCAATAGAATACTGCCCCGCAAAAACATGGGTCGCCCCACCCACCATATAAACGGGGTGGCCAGACTGTGCCCACTCAATCTTAAGCTTGCCTCCTGGAAGGTGAACAAAAACAGAGCCACTCCGAGAACTGGGCTTTATTTTTCCACTCGCCAAAGCAGCCACAGCTGCTGCACAAGCACCACTCCCACAGGCGAGAGTCGCCCCAGCGCCTCTTTCCCAAACACGAACTCTGATTTCGTGTGGATTTAAAACCTCCACCCACTCCACATTGACCCCCCGAGGAAAACGTCTGTGGTTTTCGATGTGAGGGCCCCACTCTCCAATCGGTATTTTATCTAATTTTTGAGTAAAAATAACACAGTGTGGATTTCCAACATGTACACGATAAAAAGGAAAAGATTTGCCCTTCACTTGGATAGGTTTTTCGGAGCTACCATTCAAAACAGGCACCCCCATATTGACTCGAACTTGGGTTGGACTGTGCAATTGCATTTTTATTAAGCCCGCGAGAGTTTCAATTTGCAGAAAAGATGTGCTCGAAAATTTTAGCCCCCATTTTTTTGCCAAATAAAGCGCCACGGCTCGAATTCCATTTCCGCACATCTCTGCCGGGGTGCCGTCGGCATTTAGGATCTCCATTCGCGCATCAGCCTCAGAGTAAAGGCGAGGTTTTTTTAGCCATAATATTTGATCCGCTCCAATCCCAAAGTGCCGGTCACAGATTTGGCGCGCAAGTCTTGGGGTCAGGAGAGTTTTGGTCTTTAAGTCATCAATCACAACAAAGTCGTTTCCGAGTCCATGCATTTTAGTGAAAAAAAAACTCGCCTTCATACTCGGCTTCACACTCGCCCCTTCTGGGCTGTCATAGCTCTTGCCTCATTTTCGATTTTTTTAGCAAGCGCCAAACTCTCTGGTTTCCCAATTTTAGCGGAGAGTTCCGTCACTGATCTCGGCTCGTAAGGCATTAAAACTTTTTGCTTGAGCTCTTTTACTCGATTTGAGGCAGTGAGCACCTTTTCGGGAGAAAGTTTGTCTTCTTCGAGGGCCTTCACCAAACTCTCATAGGCCGTTCTTGCCGCGGTCTCTGAACGATAAATGAGTAAATCACACCCTGCCTCAAGGGCAAGCCTCGGAGCTTCGCGGTCACCATAGTGATCGGTGATGGCCTTCATTTCAAGGTCATCGCTGACCACAATGGGAGAAAACCGAAGTGGATTTTTGAGTAGGTCTTGAATTGTTTTTTTTGAAAGAGTCGCTGGGTATTCAGGGTCGATCTCAGAGTTCAAAATATGAGCCGTCATGACAAAAGCACAATGAGATTTGAAAGCCCTCAAAAAAGGCCTCAGTTCCCGGTTTTGCAATAGCTCAAGCGGTGTGTTTACTTTAGGCAAAGACAAATGCGAATCAACCTGAGTGCCTCCATGACCTGGAAAATGCTTTACACACGGCTGCACTTTGTGAGTGACATGCCCACGCACCATCGCAGTTACCATTTTAGTGACAAGGTCTTCTGTTGCTCCATAGGTTCTAGAACTCATCACAGGGTTTTTCGGATTGGTTAAAATATCAGCCACTGGACAAAAATTGAGATTGACCCCTACAGCCGCTAGTTCGATCGCCATCACCTCCGAAATTTCGTAGGTGAGTTTGGGGGAGTTGAGCTTGCCGATCATCTCTGCACTCGGAATTTTAGTAAAAGGCTTTGTAAAGCGCTGAACTTTTCCACCCTCATGGTCTACAGAAATCCAAAGAGGCAGCCCTGTTCTGCATTCTTGGATTTGATTGATCAACTCACCTAGCTGAGCTGGGTTGTCATAATTATGCGAAAAAAGGATAACCCCCCCGATTTGAGCCTGAGACAAAAAAGCGGCCGTGTCTTCTGAGAGCTCAAGTCCATTAAATCCAGTGATGAGGAGTTCCCCTATAGGCATATGGATCTAATATAGTAATAAAATCGAGCAGGTGTCAAAAACATAGTCATATTTAAAATAACTCCAATTAATTTAACAAGTTATCATATATTTTCAATATACAATGTATAAAAAACAGACAAATCAAGCTTTAACTAGCTTGATCTCAAAGGCTTTTTTTGGGCACCGCTTTTGCATTCATATAAGGTGAAGTGAAAAAATTACTGGTTTTTATTTTATTCATATCCAGTCTTTGTCTTGCCAAGGAAAATCTCCAAACTTGCAAGCCAAACCCAAACCCAATCACAGAACTCCTTGAGGGGTTAGATCCAAAATTTTCTGAACAAATCATTACAAATCCCTATGGAGTTTATCAAGTTGGGAATTTATTTATTAGAAAAACAAGAGACGGAGAAGATCTGCTCACTTATGTAGAATTTCAAAAAGCCTACAAAAAAGCTCTTGAAAACGAAGAAAGGCTCAAAGCCAGAATGGAGTATATCGACGGCCTTACAAAATCATCAAGCCCCTTCCCTGAGATTGTGAGCCTTTGGCGTCTACTACAAAACGATGCCGCAAACATGCACTATACTTTGAGAGACCGAGATCAGGACTTTAGTCAATTACAAATCTTATTAAAAGTGGCTCAAGAAATGCACGAAAATGCTTTAGAAAATATAAAATCTTTTACAATCACCGCTGTTTTTGACCCTCTAAAAAAAACCACCTCTCCACCAGAGACTTTCGAAGTCCATACAAAAGTAGAAAAATTTAAACTCTTTGACAAAGAATTCGAAGGGGTTGTCATCCCGGGATATATCCGATTTGGAGACCACACGATTATTCCTTATAAAATAAAAGAGGGCTATGTTTTAGAAAAACAGACCTACGCACAAATAGTCACGCCATTGGTAGAAGCTTTTAATTACTTAAACGAAATTTTATTGGGCGAAAATCCAGAAAAGCCCAAGGGCCCATTGCCCATATTGATTCCAAAGCTTGGATTTAAATACCCCGGTCAAACTCAGGATGATTTTCTGACCCTTTCTAATATTGGGAGATCCATGTTAAAATTAGATCCAAGACCTCAATTTTCTGCTCATTCTGCGCTCATTGCCATCACTGAAACTTTAAGACAACTGGGTATCGAAGTCAAAAAACAAGAAGTTTTGTGCACACAGGAAAACTGTAAAACTAAAAGTGGCCAGCTCCTTCCAAAATTTCAGTCTATAGAAATTTTAAATATCAGAAATTCTCCTGAGAATGCGTCTCCAAAAAATCAGAAAATATTTTTGATAGGCGAAAAACCAGAGGATGTCCTGAGGTCTTTAGATCCTGACTCCAGTAAAACCATCCCTCCAAAAAAACCATTGGAGGTAATCTCTTTGCTCACGAAAATTTTTGGGACTTTAGATGGTCTTTTAGAACGAATTGAGAAGGCAAACATCCCAGGTGGTTTTGGATTAGATCCCAGCACAACAAAAAGAGAGGCCATTTCTGCACTTGAGTTAGAGGGTCTCTACCAATCCTTAGAGGAGCTAGGAGCACCTCAAGAAATCATCACAAAAGCCAAGCAACTCGAAAATGCAAAATACGCTCTGGCAAAAGAGTTATTGACTCAAATCGAATCAGAAATAAATGCTTGGTTTCGCTCATCTGTCATTGGACTGGCAATCCTGGGAAGCGCCTCAACAGCTGGGGTGCTTGGGTTTTCTAGCATTCCAGAAATTGCGGGTTCTCAGCTCCTCAACTCACTCATCACTCTCGAAGGATTTAGCATCACAAAAGCGACCTACCATGCCCTCATTGACTATCAAAAAAATGGGCGTCTGACAGAAAAAAACCTAAAAGAACTCGTCTCAGAAATGCTGGGAGGCCTTAGGGAAACCCCTGAGATGGCATTTTTTGCTACAGGCGGGAAATTATTGTCAAAAATTGTAGATGTCAAAGTATTTCAAAGCATGCTCAAGCAAATCCTAGTAGAAGAAAAGCTAGCGCCAGTAGCAGCAGGAATCAGAGCTGCTTTGGAAGAGTCTTCGTCTATCTACTTTAATGTTTTGATGGTTAAGGGAATGCAGGTAGCCACTCAAAATATCGAGGCACTTTCGCAAGGGCTTGCTCTTGATCCCAATGACGAGGATCTACAAACAATGCGCATCAAAGCCATTGCTGATTTATTTTTTAATGGAGTTTTGCTGACACATGGAGCGACAAAATTTATCCCTGGCATTCAAAAACAAGTCTTGCTTGCTCAAGCTAAAGAAAAACTAAGCAAAGGAGATTTGCCTGCATTAACTGGTGCCGAAGAAAAAGCACTCAGTGAATATTTGAAAATAAAATACTGGGGATATAAAGACGATTCTGAACTCAGATTGCTGATTCGGTATCTTAAGCTGGAGTCTTCTTTACCTATTTCAGAATGGACCACCTCTCTCAAATCAGGAGACCCACTCAAAACTGCTCAAGCCCTGGAGGAGTTAGCAGCTCTCAAACAAGCTGATCCTAAATATTTCGAGCTTTTATTAAAAAAATATCCTGAATTAAATCAGGCTTACGAAAAAGCCAAAGAGAGCTTTTTAGCTCAAGGTCGTCGTACTAGCTATCGAATACAAAGCGCACACTACGGTGATCCCGCAGATGCTGCCAAAGACACGAGTGCCACAAAAGCAGGCCCTATTGACTGTCTTGTGAGGCAAAATAACCAAAGAAAAATAAAGCCTGCACAGATTTTTCCATACAAGGGGGACATGCCTGACGTGGTCAATTTTCCAGAGTTAAAAGGAAATGATCCAAACCGAGAAAGAACTTTACAATTTGTAAGACAAGGTCAAGGAGCCATTTTACTTCCAGGTCTGGAGTTTTTTAGTGGAGAGTTCTCTACTTGTCGTGCTGCTTTGCTTTGGGAAAGATCAACAGGTAAAAGAGCGCTGCTACACCTCCCCGCAGAAAGTCACCCTACAGCTCAGCAACTAGCAATCATAAACACTTTTGATCCAAAGACTACAGAAGTCGTTTTATTCGGAAATCAATCAAGTGGAACTCTTCTTACTTCTTTGATCAACCAAAACGTTGATTCTCATTTTAAGTCCGTAAGGACAATCCAAGTTCCAGAAAGAGGAAGGTGGAACCTTGCATTTCGATCTCAAGAAAATCAAATCGTTTATGAAAACACAGACAGCCATCATGTTTTAACGATCGATGGGGTTTTTGACAATGCAAAAGTAAGATTAGAGGCCATTGAGAGGATTGGAGGCCAGTTGCCCAGTTTGGGAGAAAAAGAAAAAGCAGCCGCAGTCTCAGCCCTCTATCTTAAAATGATCAATGTCGAAGACAACGAGGGAGCACCTATTGATGGAGATCAACCAGCCACTGTCCGAATTGCAGCTGCAGAACTGCTTTTTGATCTTGCAAATAAAGATCCGAGCCTTAAGCCACAAATCGTCAGCTTATTTAAAGCTTTCACTTCACTCGAAGATTATTCTCCAGCCACTCACGGATCAAGCAGAGGGATTCGAGCTTATTGTTTGGAAAAACTGGCATTGCTTGCTCCTAATGATCCAGAGGTAATAACCAGTTTAGAAAAATTTGCATCAGCAAAAGATTCAGACTTAAAAATAACGGCGTTACGTTTATTAAATAATGAAGGTAGTATTAATAACGAAAGAAATATAACAAGAGAAAATATGGCAAAACTTTTTAGGCGCAACTTTAGAGATTTAGATGAACCTGTTGTTTTAGCGATTCCGAAAACTCCTCCTGTTCCTACCCTAACAGAATTAGGAGCATTATTAGAAAGAGCTGAAAAAATTCATGAAGTGGGAATAAAAATAAGAGAAAAAATGATTGCGGAAAAACAACAAAAAGGGCGTACGACTGTTTTAGAAGCAAAAAGTGGATTAGAGGTCCACATTGACATACTCACTCGCTTTCTCAAAAGAAAGCAGACTGACCCTAAAAATGAAGAAGCCCTATCTCCTACTTTTATCCAAGACTTGGACGAAAAAGTCCAAAACTTAGAAGATTATGTCAAAGAAAATCCAGAACCAGATCCCATAGCAGAAAGGAATCAACGGATACATGAAGCCAGACAAAACACAGTGAGATTTTTTAAAATTAGAAGAATCAAACCAGAAGATCCAATTGATTATCCAGCGCGAACCGCTTGGTTTAGGTTTGTATTTGGTCGACGCTTAGTTTCTGACATGAGTGACTCTGTCAAAACCCAAAGTGGAGCCCTTAAGGCTACTCTAGGAGTAACGGACTTAGATCAAAAAAGAACCCTCCTTCTAGGGGGGGATTTTTCTCCCGAAGAAGTCGAGATCATGCTTGCTATAGGACTAGCGGGGAAATAGCGGCTTTACTGAATGAACTCAAAAACCACTAAAATCCCGGTGGACTCCAAAAACTCCGCGTAAAACATCAGAGATTTCGCCCAAAGTCGCCTGCGCTTTTACGGCTCTCAAAATAAGAGTTTGGAGATTGGCACTCCCCTCGGCGCCTTGTTTTAGCTCAGTCAATGCTGCCTTTGTTTTCCCTTCGGTGCGGTTGGCACGAAATGCTTTTATTTTCTGGATCGCCTGTTTTTCTATTTCTTGAGAAACTTTTAAAATCTCTATTTTTTCTTTGGGAGACTTGTCTGTCTGAAAACAATTGACACCCACCACTTTGAGTTCCTCTCTCTCAATTTTTTTCTGGTCTTCGTAGGCTGAATTCAAAATTTCATTTTGAATATACCCAGACTCAATACAC
>CAZBEI010000120.1:0-32405 GCA_964490895.1 uncultured Bdellovibrio sp.
GGCATTTCCTGCCCATTGACGAAGTGAGTCTCTCTCCCTGATCCTATAAAAAGGATGTTACAAAAACTAAAACAGCAGTGGGAAAGGTTTTTTAACTTTCTCTCAACCCTCATGCTGGGAGATTAAGATGCGCTGGGATTGTCCTCACTGCCAAATGAGCTTAGCGCTCTCTGACGAAAAACTGGGAACGGGGTGGTCGTTTTCACGATGCTTTAAATGTGGTGGTTTTGCTCTCATTCGTCGTTCAGAGATGAATTTAGTCAAAGTCGACCGTGCTCCAGCTGGGGAAAACGTGTTACTTCCAGAGGCGCACGAAGATCAAAGGTTTAGCCAGCCCATTCCTCCAACCCTAAAGCCCGTTATCAAACCTACGACAAGAAAAATGCCGCCGCTTCCTACAGCACTTCCAGAGATTCCGAAGCGATCTTATTATTTCCTAAAAACAGCAATCGGACTAACCCTCTTTGTAACTCTGGGCTCTGGTTATTACCTTTACTTACAGGGACAAGAGCTTTGGATTAAGGCTCAAAAAACGGAAGCGATTCTAGTCCCTCCCCCTCAAGAGAGCGAAGTCATCCAAGCTCCCTCTTTTATTTCACACACCGAAGAAGTGAAAACAGATCAAATTGAGAGAAGTGCGATGGCACCCGTACACACTGAGGAAGAGGACGCTGAAGCCGAGGAAGCCCCACCCTTAATTTCACGACTCGTAGTAGAGCCAAAATATAAAACATCGCCCCTTCGTTCGGGCCCTGGACTCAGTTTTTCAGTTCTAGAAACGATCAACCCCCAGATAAAATACATTGTCAAAAACTGGCAGGGGGAGTGGTTCCAAGTAACTCCAGAAGAAAGTTTACTCGATCTACCAGCAAAAGTGGCCCCGAAATTAGACCCAAAATTAGCCCTGAAATTAGCCCCAAAATTAGCATGGATTAGAAATGACTTGGTTCGCATTTCCAAATAAAAATCTGCTTTGCCAAATACCCCCACCGATTTGTTTCTAAAGTAGACTGCAAACGACATTTTGAGTTTTTAAACTCTGGAGGTGCGTTGTAGCGATTGTCAGCCACAAACAAAAAGGGAGCACTTTCTTTCATTTCAGAAACTCTGCGGAGCGCAAATGCCGCCTGCGAGGTGGTCTGATAACGAGATCCAATGACAGGCCAGTTTTCTAATCCCAGCAACCTCAAATGTTCGTATAACTCACTCCAGCCATAAAGGTCATTGGTGATGTCCATAAGTGGATCTAACGGTTTGCCTATAAATTTTTGTGATAAAAACGAAACAACAGGAACATGACAAGAAATAAAAATCACCCCAGCTAAAATAAAGCCATAGCCAACCTGAGCCTTGATCCAACCCTTCAGAGGATCCAAAGAGAGGGCCAAAACAAGCGGGAGCCAAACAATAAATGCCCAATGAATTTTAAAATCTGAAAATAAAGGCTGCACACAAAAAACAGCGGCTCCAGGCAATACCCAAGCCAAAATAAACCAAGAGCGCTTGTCTTTTCGAAAAAGAAAGTAAATAGAAGGGATCAATACTGGACCCGTCAAAAAAAGTTCTGCCAACCAGAAGCGAAAATAACGCCAAAGATCCACATGAGGATTTTGATGCCGCTCTTCTATTTGATATAAAAGAGACTCCCAATGGTGAGTTGCATTCCAAATCACAATAGGAATCAGCGCTATAAAAAAGCAAGCCAAAATAATAAACAAGCCTTTTTTTAAAACAGGTTTGGGTGCCCAAACAAAAAAACAAAGTGCTGCTGAAAAAACTCCCAGTACAGCAGAGTACTTAGAAAGAATGGATAAAAGAACTCCAACTCCGAGGAGAAAATAATACCTTTGCTTTTCTTTCCGAAAGCAAAGCTCCCAAGTCGAAACAAACATCCACATGTAACCTAAAAATAAGGTGGAATCAGGCACCATCATCCAAGACAAAGCAGACCAACCCACAAAGGATAAAAAAATGAGCGCTCCATTCCACTTTCCGCCCGCACGCCTAATCCAATAGAGTGCACTGGCAAAAGTAAGTGTGGCAATGAGGACAGCCGGAAAGCGCACAATATAAAGTGGAGAAAAATCTAGAGTATCGCTGAAAATTTTTTGTGAAAGGCCAATGACCCAAAGAATAAGAGGAGGGTGGTAGGCAAACCCTAAAGCTGGTTTTTGAGCAAGGACCCAATAGTAAGCTTCGTCATCGGTAATTCCGGTGGTTAAAGCATGCGCACATAAAATAATAAAAAACAAAAGAACAAGGGTCTTATCCGCCCGAGTGCCCATTTGCTCTCCAAGCGTAATCTGACACCTTAAAGTAAATCACTGTGCTCAGACCTTGTTTAAATTTTTGCCAATAGCGTGTTGCATGTCTAGGATCAGCTGTCGGGAGCTCTAAAGTGAGGGTTGGGATTCCTCTTTCTTGGCCAGCATAGTTTCCAAGTGATCCGGGATAAAATCCACCGGAAACGGCTTTTAATTGAGAACGAAGCTTGAGGCACTCATGGACATACTGTTTTGGAAACTTAAAAAGAGAGAGCGTATTGGGACCATCATAATCTAAAAAATTAAGGGGAGCATGAATCGAAATAATTTTTTGAGGCTTGATCAAACGAATGAGCTCTTCTTGAAACAAGGTCTCAGGTTCGGAGCGTGCGAAACTGCCAGGGTATCTCCTTTTGTCTGATTTGTATTTTGCCTTCCAGAGGTGCAGTGCTTTGGAATCCCAGTCCCGAGTTGGAAAATTGCGGTTCAAATCCACTCCATTTGCATTCACTCGAGTTCGGTGCGCCTTAAAAAATCCATCCGGATTGACCAAAGGTGCAATCACTACTCTTTCGTCTCTCAAAAGGGGGCCATTTGCCTGCATCCATTCTGCAGCTTTAATCCCCAAATAGAGGGGAGTCACCTCGTCGCCATGAACCATTGCAAAAATCAACGTAGTATTGTGAGCCTTTTGGCTTCCAAATTCTGCATAAACTAAAGGTATATTTTGCTGAGAATTGCCGAGCACTTTCCAATTTAACTTTGCGCACGGATCTAAGTTCCATTTTAACTGTACAGATGAGCGCTTTACTTTATTGCACCATTTTTCTACAGACTCTCGCTCCTGGGCGCATAAGATAGGACTCATTAAAAAAAAGAATATAAACCTCATAACATCCTAACGAATAACATTTCTCCGAGACCAATACCACTTTCCGAGTACTCCTAAAATCACCAGTAAAATAACAAGAAATAACCCGTGTTCTACTTTTTTTATAACTCCAATCACTTGACTGACTTCGTCACCGAAATAAAAAACAAGTCCTAAAATAGAAGGAACACTGATCAGAGCTGCACATCCATCATAAAAAATAAACGTTTTAAAGGGCAAGTGGAGTGTGCCTGCAGAAAAATAAATAGGGGCTCTCAACCCTGGCATAAACCGGGCAAAAAACAGAAATTTTGTACCCCCTGTTTTTTTGAGTTTCCCACCCATGGCGTCTAATCTTGCGTCGGGCAAGAGCTTATGAAAAATCCATCTCTTAGTCAGGCGCCTACCAAATTTGGCTCCTAAGAAGAAAATAACACTATCTCCAATAAGCACACCCAAAAGACAAACTCCGATGGTCCAACCGAGGTGTATCAAATTATAATAACAGAGCATCCCCGCTACAAAGAGGGTGATGTCTTCTGGAATCGGGATCCCCAAACCACAAATCAACAAAATCCCAAAAATAATGAGGTAAGGAGTGGGACCGTAAAAATTTAAGATATAATCAACTAAAAAATCCATAATACATTCAGCTTTTGATCTCAGGGTGCTTTTGCCCCCTTTTACTCAAAGGATGTGTCTCCCGATACTCGTCCAGGAGTGCGCCTAAGTCAATATGAGTGTACTTCTGTGTAGTCGAAATCTGAGCGTGCCCCAACAACTCTTGAATGGTTCTAATATCAGCGCCGGCCATCAAAAGGTGAGTTGCAAAGCTATGCCGGATTCCGTGTGGAGAAAGCGATTTCGAAAGTGCAATTCGGATGATGTGCTTTTTTAGTATCCGAGCCACGCTGCGGGCACTTAACCGAGTGCCTTTGTAGTTTTTAAAGAGAGGCAAATCTCGAGAGGAGTCTTCTGTATATATTTTGAGTGCTTTTTCCGCTTGGGGACCAAAGGGAACAAATCTTTCCTTGCTGCCCTTTCCCATTACCCGCACCCATCCTTTTTCTAAATCCACGTCTCCACAATTCAGACCCACGGCTTCTGCCACTCTAAGACCGCTTGAGTACATGAGTTCAAAGAGTGCTTTATCCCTGCGGCCACTCCAAGAATGAGAGTCAATAGATTCGATCAGTTCGAAGATCTCCTCTATTTTTAAATAACGAGGAAGAGGCCGATTGTGCGAAAGCGATGGGATCAGCCGACCGACATCATTTTCGATCCAATGGCGAACTCTCAAAAAACGCAAAAAAGAACGAATAGCAGAGAGTCTTCGGCAAATCGAACTCCTTTCGTGAGATTGGTAAAATTCATTCAAATACGAGCGCAATGTTTTGGGCTCAAAGTTTTGGTTTACATCCTCTAAATCTTTCATCTTTTGAGAGGCAAGAGAGCGGCTAAAATGCATGAGATCAGATCGATAGGCTCGCAGGGTGTGCGGACTAGAAAATCTCTGAACCCTTAAATACTCTAAAAATACTAAAACTGCGTCTAAAAGAGTTTCAGGTTTTTCCATCTCTTCTTTAGTGTAATTGAGTGTTGTTTTATGGTAAAGCACGTCCCATGTGCGCCCAAAGCTTATCGGAGATTCGTGTGATTGGTGCGGGACTTGCTGGAAGCGAAGCCGCCTATTTTTTAGCCGAAAAAGGGCTTTCAGTTTTTTTGCACGAGATGAGACCCGGTCAAATGACCCCTGCTCACACCACATCGAATTGTGCTGAGTTAGTCTGTAGCAATTCCTTTAAATCTCGCTCTCCCCATTCCGCACCAGGAATGCTCAAAGCTGAAATGACTCGTTTAAATTCGCTCGTATTGAGTGTGGCTCAGAGGTGCTCTATTCCGGGTGGCGAAGCCCTTGTGGTGGATCGAGATCAGTTTTCTGAATTCATCACCCAGACACTCAAATCCCATCCTAAAATCACCCTCGTCTCAGGCGAAGTCAAAGAGCCCTCTAAAAACGGAATCCATCTGATTGCCACAGGGCCGCTCACGTCAGACGCACTTGGCCAATGGCTCATTCAAGCGACGCACTCCTCTGATCTTTATTTTTATGACGCTATTGCTCCGATCATAGATGCTACGAGTATTGATCTCAGCCAAACTTTTTTGGCCAATCGCTACGATAAGGGCGAAGAAAGTGCCTATTTGAATTGTCCCTTAAGCGAAATGCAGTATGCGGATTTTATCGCAGCTCTCCTGAAAGCAGAAAAAGTTCCTCCAAAATCCTTTGAGGTCGAAAAATATTTCCACGGCTGTCAGCCGATCGAAGTGATGGCTCAAAGCGGAAAAGACACACTGCGTTTTGGCCCAATGAAGCCGGTTGGGCTCATTGATCCCAAGACTGGAAAACAGCCCTATGCCGTTGTTCAGTTGCGCCCAGAAAACCAAAATAAAACGGCTTATAATTTAGTGGGGTTTCAGACTAAGTTAAAATATGGAGAACAAGCTCGTATTTTTCAAATGATTCCCGCTCTAAAAAATGTCGAATTTTTTCGCCTCGGATCGATCCATCGCAACACCTATGTCTGTGGACCCAAAGTCTTGACTCCAGCCTTGAGCCTAAAAGGTCACCCCAACGTGTTTCTCGCGGGACAAATCACTGGGGTAGAGGGCTATTTAGAGTCTGCGGCCTCGGGACTTTTGAGTGCTATTTTTATTTTACAAAAAATAAAAAATCTTCCTCATTGTGCGCCTCCAGCTAACACCGCTTTGGGTGCCTTACTCAGGCATGTCACTGGGAGCGATTCAAAGCATTACCAACCCTCCAATATCCACTTTGGTCTATTTGATCCTTCTTTTTTTGAAGGGCTTACTCATCAAAAAAAAGAGGAAGCTCGTATGGCTATGTCTACGCAAGCGGCTAAATATTTTGACAAATGGCAGGAAAATTTTTTAAACTTCTGATACACTCAATCTCAAGCTTATGCCGAATGATAATGATGATAAAAAAGATAACAAATATGATATTAAATCAAGTCGTTCCCGCAGAAAGTCTGAAAGGGCCTTTGTTTTAACTCGTCTCAAAGGTGTTTTTTTGCGCTGTCAGCAATTGACGCGGCCCGAAACGCGCGTTATCAATATTTCTGAAACTGGATTAGGCATTGATAGTTCTTTTTTGACACCACAGGTCAGCACATTGAAAACGATCAATGGTCACCTTTTAGTTGGCAAAACAGTAACACCTGTGACCCTAAAGCTAGTCCGAGTCAACTCTGGCATAGCTGGGTTCGAATTTGTTCAGCCCAAAGAAATGGTGCAGGCCGCAATCCGTGTTTATTTTGAAGCAGAAATTGTGGGTGCGAGTTTAAAACTACTTGAGGAAACCCCACAGGGGCTAAAACTTGACGACGGGCAATCCAATACTCTAGAAATAGAAATGAAAAATGAGAAAATCATCCGACTTGCAATTGGCTTTTTTGGGAATCAAGTTGTTTGGAACCACGAAGGAGGAGAACTGAACCTGATTCAAAACACCCAATTGCAACCTATCGGTAGTTTTTTGAGAAAGCAATTAATCCAACTGGTCTTGAGTGCTGACACACTTAAGCCAGATCTTCAAAAGCAAGTAGAGAAAATTTTAATGGGGATAAACACATGAACCAACGAAAGACGCTTTTGATCAATAAGAAATTTCAATTATTTTTTGCAAGTTATGTTACCTTTTGGCTCATGCCCCTCACGCTTATTTATCCGTTTATTATTTATCGTTTGTTCAATCTGTTTGTAGAGTACAACTTTCCTGACACCACTTATCCAACTGCCATTGCGATCGGACAGACAAAAATTCAAATTATTTGGTTGATCGTCATTCTAGAAGTGCTTTTTCTGCTTTTGTCTTTTCTCTTTAGTATTTTTATTTCTCATAAAATTGCAGGACCCCTTTTTAAACTTCATAAGAACATCGAACAAGTTTCGAAAGGAAATTTTGACTCAGAAGTTGTGTTTAGAAAAGGGGACCAATTCGTAGAGCTCTCAAAAGCGTTTAACGAAATGTTAAAAATTTTTAGAGCCAGTCTCACAACACATGCGGATATGGCTCGGAAAGCAACCGCTCAAATCGAAAAATCGATCCCTTTTGTCAGTCATGACACTCAAGTCGAACTAAAAAAAACACTTTCCTATTTACATGAAATCAAGCCTCCGTCTCATGTTTGATCGACTGGTTTTTGCATTGTGCGGTTTTTTTATCTCATTTTCTGTCTGGTCACAGGAACCTACCGACATCCTAAAGTTAAAAAAAATGTTTCAGGCTTTTGATCAAATGGACTTTAAACAAGCTCATAAAATAGCACTAGAAGTTAATAAATTCGACCTCTGGTCAGACTGGAGCCAGTTTGTTTTAGCAGAGAGTGCTTACAAAGAAGGGGTGTGGTATTTAGAGAGGGGGGAAATTCGCAGAAGTCTGCTCCCTTTGAAAAAAGCCATTTCTAATTATGTGCACATTGAAGAAGAGTCACCCTTTTCGCCGCTATTGAAAATCATTCCACAAAAAATAGCGCAAGTCGAGTTGCGCCTTGGAGACGCCTACGTACTAGAAAAACTCTATCCAGAGGCCATTCGTTATTATGAGAGGGCTTTTCTTAGATTAAACGGGGAAAAAAATTTAGCCCAAAAATTATCTTATAAAACGATTCAATATTTTTCTCAGGCATGTCGTGTGGAAAACTGTACCCCCTGGGCTAAGAAACTCTTGGCTATTTATCCCAAGCTATCTTCCGAATATCAAGCCCTGTCCCGTTCTTTTCCGGATCTTTCGAAAACGGTTTCTCGCCAGTCCCCTCCCTCTAAACTCACGGCTACCTATCCCTCAAAAGATTTAGATGTAATGGAGTTAGAAAAGGCAATGAGTTTGTATTTGAACCATGACTACAGCTCGGCCGCTCTGGCGTTCGAAAAACTTTTAGCCGAGTACCCCAAATCGTCTCAGCGCTATCGAACACGTTATTTTTTAGCCGAAAGCCTTTTAAAGATGGGCCAAAGGTCAAGGGCAGACATTGTTTTTTTGAACCTCGCCCAAGATACTCCTTTGAGTTATTATGGGCTTTTGGCGGCTTCTGCTGTGGGAAAAAAACCAGGTGATTTTATTTTATCAACCCTCCCTCAAATAGAAAATCAAGATCCTAATCTCAATCCTCTCGAAATTATGAGGCTTAAAAGAACGAATATTTTAATCCAAGCAGGCCTGATCTTGCAAGCTGCCGAGGAATTAAAAGATTTTAAGTCGAGAGACCCTTTTTCAAATCCCTTTCTAGTTTATATGGCCTCCTTAGCCTCAGTATCCGAAAATCATCGAGTTTCATTTCAAGTATTGACCGAACTTTTTTCGAGAGGAGAAAGAGAACTCCACTCTACTTATGGGCTCGGGCTTATTTTTCCGCTCTCAAAATGGGCAAAAATTAAAAATGTTGCCTCATTTTACGATCCCATTTTGATTTTGAGTCTTATAAAACAGGAATCTGCATTTGATGGGAATGCCACCTCTGTTTCAGGAGCCTTGGGACTTATGCAACTCATGCCAACAACTGCATTGGAAGTAGACCCTAAAGTTACCCAAGAAGAAGTGCTCTATGGAGAAAAAAACATCAAACTCGGAACCCAATACTTTAAAAAACTTTCGGGCAGATACAAAAATAATATTGTTTTTTCATTGGCAGCCTACAACGCAGGGCCTACCGCTACGGACAAGTGGATTAAAGAAACAAACCCAAGCCAAGATTTATTTTCATGGATTGAGTCCATCCCCTATCGAGAGACGAGAGAATACGTCACCTCTGTTTTAAGAAACTACTATTGGTACTCCCATTTGATTACAGGCGAAACTTTGCAACTAAACCGCAAAGCGAAAATGCAAGATGTCTCCATCTTTGACGGGGTAGTCGCGCCCCTCCAGGCGCAGTAGTCCTGCTTCTCGAATAGCCTGTTCGGATTTAAGTTTGACGAGATCCTCAAAGTGATAGACCTCTGCCTTGATAAAACCTTTTTCAAAATCTGTGTGGATGACTCCTGCTGCTTGCGGAGCTTTCGAGCCTTTTTGAATCGTCCAAGCCTTCACCTCCATGGGGCCAGCCGTAAAATAGGTGGAAAGACCTAAAAGCTCATACCCAGCGCGAATCACAGCATCGAGTCCTGGTTCTTTCATCCCCATTTCTTTTAGAAACTCTGATTTTTCGTTTTCAGGGAGTTCAGAAATTTCTGCTTCAATCTTTCCACAAATTGGGATCACTGGGCTTTTTTCTTTTAGCGCGTGTTCCACTAATTTTTTAAACAATTCATTTGTTTCAGGCGTGAGCATGGAGTTTTCGTCCACATTGGCAACATACATGACTTTTTTTGCTGTGATCAAATGAAAATCAGAGATATGAGCGAGATCTTCGTGAGAAAGAAGCAGTGAGCGCACAGGTCGGCCTGACTCTAATGCGGTTCTGACTTGTTCCAAAACATGAAAGGTGGCTGCTGCTTTTTTATCTGAACCGGTCTTTGCTGTTTTTTGTATACTCGAAAACCTTTTATTGACAGTTTCTAAATCCGCCAAGATGAGCTCCGTATCGATCACCGAAACATCTCGAAGGGGGTCGACCGAACCATCAACATGAATTACGTTGGGATCCAAAAAACATCGCACTACGTGGGCAATGGCTTGTGTTTCTCGGATATGGCCAAGAAACTGATTGCCCAAACCCTCACCCTGCGAAGCCCCTTTCACCAATCCAGCTATGTCTACAAATACGATCGTGGCAGGAACGATTTTTTCCGGAGGGATAAAAGCAGCAATTTTTTCAAGCCGAGGGTCAGGGACTTTTACCACTCCCGTATTTGGATCAATTGTACAAAAAGGATAATTGGATGCTTCTGCTTTAGCAGAAGTAAGGGCATTAAAAATAGTAGATTTACCCACATTGGGGAGTCCCACAATTCCACATTGAAAACCCATATCTCAGACCTCCTTTTTATTAAATTCAGTCATGGCTTTTTGAAAATTTTCTGAAAATATTTTTTCAATTGCTTGAGATGCTTTGGCTAAAAAATCTTCGAGCTGCTTAAGCTCGCCATCACCATAGGACTCTAAAACATAATCCGCTGGAGAAATTCTAAGCCCCAGTGCGCGGGGGTGCCCTATTCCCATTCGAACTCGATAAAAATCAAAGTTTTCTTTTCCCAAGTGCTCTTGGATAGACTCAAGCCCATTGTGTCCTCCAGTGCCACCCCCTTCTTTTAGCTTTAAAGAAAATGCAGGCAAGTCCAAATCATCATGAATGATGATCAAATCTTGAGGCTTGCAATGATAAAAAAAGTAGAGGGATCCCACGCATTTGCCAGAGAGGTTCATAAAAGTTTGAGGCTTGATCAAGTGTATTTTATGGCCTGCAAAATCAGCTTGAAAAACCTCGCCCTGAGATTTTTTGACAGGGCCTTTTGCACCCCATTTTTCTACCAAATAATCGATCGCTAAGAAACCCACATTGTGTCTTGTGATTTCGTATTGGGCCCCAGGATTTCCTAATCCAATGACGAGTTTCATTTATAAAAAAAGGCTGCTTACACTGTCATAATTGTGAATGCGGTGCATGGCTTCGGCAAACAAATCAGCCACAGTAAGCTGAATTATTTTTTTACAGTTTAATGCTTCGGGTTTCAGTGGAATAGTGTCTGTTAAAATAACCCTTTCTATTTTTGAATTCTGGATCCTCTCAATGGCTGGTCCTGACAAAACAGCATGGGTGGCAGCTGCATAAACTTTTTTAGCTCCTTGCTGAGTTACAGCAAGTGCGGCTTCGGTCAAAGTTCCTGCTGTATCAATGATATCATCTAAAATAATCACAGTTTTTCCATCCACATCTCCCACCACGTTCATGGCTTTTGCAACGTTGGGAGCTGTCCTCCGTTTATCAATCATGGCCACAGAGGCGTTGAGGCGCTTTGCAAAGGCTCGAGCTCTTTCTACTCCACCCGCGTCTGGACTAACAAAAACAAGATCTCCGTTATGGGCAAATTCTTTTTTGATGTAATCAAGCAACACCGGTGAGGCAAATAAGTTATCAAAGGGAATATTAAAAAAACCTTGAATTTGTCCCGCGTGCAAATCCATCGACACCACTCGGGTGGTTCCAGCGGCAGCCAAAAGATCTGCTATGAGTTTAGCGCTAATGGGCGTTCGAGGTGCAACTTTTCGATCCTGCCTCGAGTAACCGTAATAAGGAACTACCGCAGTAATGTCCTTTGCGCTGGCTCGTTTGAGAGCGTCTACCATGATTAAAAGTTCCATGAGGTGGTCGTTGACGGGGGAGCAAGTGCTTTGAATGATGTACACATCTCGGCCCCTGACATTTTCTCCAATTTCGATAAACGCTTCGCCATCGCTAAAGCGTTTGACATCGGCATGGCCTAAAGACTTGCCCAATTTTGTACAAATTTTTTCGGCCAAAGGGTGGTTCGAATTTCCAGATAAAATAACCCAATCTCTCACTCGCATGAATGAGGTCATATACCGGCCGAGTAATTTTATCAAGAAATAACTACTGGATGTTCACAAGAAAAAGAACTAGATTACGTTCTATGAAAAATGCATTTTTGGTTGTTATTTTAGTAGGTTTGGTCAGTGTTTTCGGGTTTGTGATGTGGGGGGTGGGTATTAACAATAAGCTGGTGACTTTGGACGAGGGAGTCAATGAAAAGAAAGCCCAAGTCGAAAATGTCTATCAGCGCCGCTTGGATCTCATTCCCAATTTAGTCAATACGGTCAAAGGCTATGCCAAACATGAGGCCTCCGTACTCGAAGAAGTCACTAAAGCCCGCTCTCAAGTGGGTCAAGTAAAGATGGATCCCTCGAATTTAAAACAATTTGACCAAGCTCAAACTCAGCTCTCTTCAGCCCTTTCCAGGCTCTTAGTGGTTGTGGAAAAATATCCAGAACTCAAAGCAGATCGAAATTTTTTGGAATTGCAATCCCAACTCGAGGGGACAGAAAATAGAATTGCCATAGAAAGACAGCGTTTTAATGAGGCATCCCGGGAATACAATACAATCGTCAGAAAATTTCCAGAATCTTCAATTGCCAGCTTTAGGGGATTTAAGGAACGGGCTTACTTTGCTTCAGAAGCAGGCGCAAAAACTGCACCTAAAGTAGAGTTTTAATGTACAAAAAGGTTTTATTAAAACCCCGCTCCCGCTTCTATCAATGGAAGTTCTTTCTTGTTTTATTGTTTCTTGCGTCGCCATCTGTAGAAGGGGCTAAAAATATCCCCCCTCCACCTCAGAACTATGTCTTAGATGAGGTCCATGTCGTCAGTGGAGCCACCGAGCAAGTGTTGCGGTCCCTCCTGAGCGAGCACGATCGCCTGACTGGCGAACAAATTGTCATTGCTGTGTTTGAGACCTTGGATGGAGAAGACTTAGTTGATTTTACCAACAAAGTTTTTACTCAATGGAAGATCGGGCTAAAAGGTAAAAACAATGGGATTTTATTGGCTCTTTATTGGAAAAACAGAAAAGCCAGAATCGAAGTGGGCTATGGATTAGAGCCTTTACTGACAGACGCAAAATCTAAGTTGATTTTATCCGAAACTTTAATTCCTTTTTTGAAGGCAGGACAACCCAACGAAGCCCTTGTGTCTGCAGCTACAGAAATCCTCAAAGTGATCGAAAGCCCACTCATCCAAACTGGAAAAGTTGCTCGTGATGGTCATCACTTTAGAAGGCAAGGAGTGAATGCTCAGTTTTGGGTTGTCTGGGTAGCGCTTGGAGCTTTTTTGCTCATGTTCATTGTGAGCATATTTTTTTCAGGGGACGCTCTTTTTACGCGTCGAGGCTGGCATTCGCCCAGTGGATGGAGTGGCGTTTCCTTTGGAAACTGGGGGTCAAGTGGTGGAAGCGGCAGGGGCTGGGGAGGATTTAGTGGCGGCGGGGGATCTAGTGGTGGGGGAGGTGCAAGTGGAAGCTGGTAAAATCTCACCCATTGTAAAAGCCATTGGCGAAGCAGAAAAAAATACCACAGCAGAAATCCGAGTCTACCTCTCAAAGCGATGGTTGGACAGGCATCCTTATCATCGTGCAAAGACCCTATTTTTTAAGCACGGAATGGATCAGACAAAACACAGAAATGGGACCATGCTTTACGTCAATTTAAGGTGCAAAAAATTTGCGATCTTTGGAGATGAGGGGATCCACCAAAAAGTAGGACAGAGCTACTGGGACTTGATTGCTAAAAACCTGGCACTCGACCTAAAATCCACCCACAGCGAAAATGCAATTGCTCGAGCTGTTTTTAGTGTGGGCGAAAAACTCAAAGAGTTTTTCGCCTCAGATGGCACAGAAAACCCCAATGAGCTTTCGGACGCAGTGCTGGAGGATTGAGATTTAAAATTAACGATTACAGTCGTTAATTTACCTTGACTTTTTATCGTTTATAGTCGATAATCTTTTTAGGATGGTAGACCGATTTAAAATCAAACAAATGCTAGACGAATGGACTCAGTACTTCGAAACCACTCTGAAAGAGATGATTCCCAGAGAAATTCGCATCCAAATTCCAAAAAAAAACGCATTAGGACTCACTGGAGTTCGCAGAGGTGGAAAAAGCTGGACTGCCATAGAGCAAGCCAGAGCCTACACAAACCACACGCTCTATATAAATTTCGAAGACCCTCTTTTTATCTCTGACTCCGATATTTTTAACCTCCAGGAAATGATCTCTGTTTATCATGAACACAAGGGTCAAAATCCAAAACTAGTGATTTTTGATGAAATCCAAAATATTCCCGGCTGGGAAAAATGGGTGAGAAAAACAATTGATATGCACCCGTTTCAGCTGATTATCACTGGATCAAATGCTACACTTTTGAGCTCAGAGCTATCCACTGCTATTTCTGGACGCTGCATCGAAGAGCGCATTTGGCCCCTTTCCTATAAAGAATTTATACAATTCAAAAAAGCAAACCCAACCTCTACAAATCAACACCGGCATTTGTTCAGAGAGTTTCTAAAGTGGGGAGCTTTTCCAGAGGTTGTGTTAGAGGAGGATTCTATCCAAAAAAGAAAGCTTTTACTCCAGTATGCTCAAGATTTAGTTCATCGAGATATTATCAATCGCTACGAAATTCGCAATAAAAGAGCTTTGGATCAAATCAGAGTTTACTATGCAAACAACGTCAGTAAACTTCACAGTTATCAAGCTTTAAAAAAAGCATTCCAAATCACAGCTGATTTAGCAGCACAATACACTTCGCACTTATCAGATGCTTTTTATTGTTTTGAGGTTTTCCGGTTTCATAAAAACATGAAGGTGCAAATACGAGACCCCAAAAAAATTTACCTTATTGATTCTGGAATGAGAAATATTTTAGCACCACTGCAGGAGCAGGACTTTGGCAAACTATTAGAAAATATCGTATTTATTGAGTTAAAAAGAAGAGGGTGCGAGGTTGCTTATTTTAAAGAAGAAAAAGAATGTGACTTTATTGTCACACAGCATGGAGAACCCCTCGAAGCGATCCAAGTCACTTACTCTGACCTCTCTCAAGAACATCACAAAGAGTTATTAGAAAGAGAGATAAACGGACTCTTAGAAGCAATGACTAAACTCAATCTAAAAGACGGAACGCTGATCAACTTATCTCGAAAAGAAGCTCAAAAAATAGGCAATAAAACCATAAATTTTATTCCTATTTTTGAGTGGTTACTGCATCCATAAAAAAAGCCTGGATTAGGCAGGCCCAACCCAGGCTTTTTTATAATCGTGGTTAAAACAATCAGATAGGATAATGAACAGTCACTCCGAGTCCAACAAAAGGACCACTTAAGTCAGTGTTCAGATCTCCACTTGCGGTGTTCGATACTGTGGTTCCTGCTTTGTCGTTTCGATGCGTCATTTTACCGGAAGACCAGTACTGGTAGCCACCTTCTAGCTGTGCACTGAACATGGGGGTAAACTGATAGGCCGCTCCCAAAGCTCCTCGAGCGACAACGCTTTTTGAATCAAAAGCAAAATCAAAAACGCCATCTAGCTTATCGGTAACAGTCATTGTTCCAAAACCCACTGAGGGACTTCCATAAAACTTGAGATTGTCCATTTTTGCAAAAGTATAATTACCTTGAAGGCCCACAACTGTTCCTTTTAGACTCACTGTTCGGCTTAAAGATGTCCCAGCAGCACTAGTACCTGTTAATTTCTTAGAACTCACTGGGGGAATAGAGAAAAAAGCTCCCGCGTCCAAATCTTCATTGAAAGCATAGCCCAAATAAGCTTCAGCTTGCAGCATGTTGCTCACATTGGGGGCATCTGCACCAGTGATCTTTAATCCACCACTGACAATTGTATTTGCAGCTGTAGTCAGATCATTGAGCTCCTTTGGATTCACAAATCCCACCACGGGTCTCAATGTAAAGACGAGGCCAGTTTTTGGCCCAGATAACTGAGCTTCTTGAGAAGTCACGCCCGTGCCTGTCTCTGCGTTTGCAAAACTTGCGACAAATAAACCTAAAACAACTAATTTCTTCATTTGAAAAATTCCTCCATACGGTTATTAAATGAAATGCTATGTTCTTGGCCTATCGTATGCCAAAAAGAAGTGCAACAAGTAAATCAAATAGCCCATTATCTTGACTCTTAGAGTCGAGAATGAGCCCCCTGTTTTTCTACTCACTACACAACCGAAGGATATCATGATATCCTTCGGTTGATATGAAGAATTACAAAAGAAACCTGAACCTAAAGTCACTTTTAAGTCGAAAGTCTGTTCTCCTTTTAGGCCCAAGGCAGACGGGTAAAACGACCCTTGTAGAGAGGGAATTTGGAGAGGCCACTTATTACTCGCTCCTGAAAAATGACGTCTTTATGGAACTCAACGCCCATCCTCATCGCCTCAGGGAGGAGTTAGAGAAAAAACCTGTAGGAAGTTTGGTTGCCATAGATGAGATTCAACGAATTCCAGAGCTCCTAAACGAAGTTCATTACCTCATTGAAAAGAGGAAACTCCATTTTATACTGACAGGTTCCAGTGCCAGAAAACTCAGACGCTCCGGCGTAAATCTGCTTGGGGGTCGGGCGACTGAAGTCATCTTTCATCCCCTCAATTACGAAGAAATCAGTGGCGAAGGTTTTGACCTTCTTCGCATTCTCAATTATGGGACCCTTCCGTCCATTCTCCAATCAGAAGCACCAGAACAAGACCTGCGGGATTACGTGGGTCTTTATGTCAGAGAAGAAATTCATGCCGAAGGACTCGTTCGAAAATTGCCTAGTTTCAGTCGATTTCTTGAGGTGGCTGCTCTCAGTAATGCTCAAATGATTAATTATACTAGAATTGCAAGTGATGCGCAGATTGCACCCTCAGTCTGTTTTGAATATTTTCAAATCCTGAAAGACACACTCATTGCTCACAATCTTCCCTGTTGGCAAAAAAGCCGTAAAAGAAAAGCACTTTCGACGGGAAAGTATTATTTTTTTGACTGCGGTGTAGCCAGGGCTTTACAAAATCGTAGTGAATTTAAACACAACGACCCGCTTTACGGCGAAGCTCTAGAAACTTATATTTTCCATGAACTTCGAACGTATACGGATTACAATCGGCTTGCACCGCTGCAGTACTGGAGGTCAACCTCTCAATTAGAAGTAGACTTTATTTTTAATGATTCCATTGCAATCGAGGTTAAGTCTACAAAAAACCCAGGCCCCAGGGACTTTAGTGGACTCCTTGCGTTGATGGAAGAAAAACAGCTCAAGGGCTATCTGCTCGTTTGTAATGCCCCCAGAAGTCGTATCCAATCAGGTATCACCGTGTACTCCATCCAAGATTTTCTGCAGGATCTTTGGTGCAAAAAGATAAAATAAAATCTCTAGTTAATGAATTCCAAAAAAAGTGCTAGATAAGACAAAATGCCAATGGGAAAGCAAAACGCAATCACCGATGTCAAAGGCGTCCACGTGGGGCACACCACTTTGAAAAATAAGTGCACTGGCGTCACTGCGCTTTTTCCAAACGATAATCCCTATCTCAAGAGGGTCAGAGCTGGGGCTTTTGTTTTAAACGGCGCCGGCGAAATGACAGGTCTTTTGCAAATCCAAGAATGGGGTTTGATCGAAACTCCCATTTTACTCACCCATACCTTAGCCGTGGGGACTTGCTATAGTGCCTGTGTAAAATACTTAATCAAAAAACACCCCAGCCTTGGGAGAGAAAGTGACGTTGCAATCCCCGTGGTAGGAGAGTGTGACGATTCGTGGCTCAATGACATTCAAAAACAATCCATTACGGAAAAGCATGTCTTAAGAGCACTTCAAAAAGCGTCTTCACAAAACACCCAACTCGAAAAAATACAACAAGGCTGTGTAGGAGCCGGAACCGGGATGGTGGCTTTTGATCTCAAAGGTGGAGTGGGCACTGCTTCGCGCTGCATAAGCATTGAGAAGAAAAAATACACCCTGGGTGTGTTGGTGGTTACGAATCTTGGAAAATTAGAAAACCTAATCATTTGCGGAAAAAATATCGGAAAAACCCTTTCAAAAAAATACCCTTCTTTGCAACGAAGAAAACATCCGGCCGGAAGTATGATTGGCATAGTGGCCACGGATGCTCCTCTTGTGTCAGCTCAACTCAGACGGATTGCAAAGCGAGCTGCACTTGGAGTAGCCAAGGTGGGTTCTTTTGCTGCACATGGATCAGGAGAAATTTTTTTGGCTTTTACAACGGCAAATCCAGTTCCAAGGAACTCTCGCGAGAGTACTGAAAAAATAGAGGTTTTATTAGATCCCGAGCTCGATCCTCTTTTTGAAGCCGCCCTTGAGTGTACCGAAGAAGCTATTTTAAACTCTCTTTTTGAAGCCACAGACACCACCGGAAGAAACGGCCATTTTGTCCCAAAGTTTCGGGTATGCGGAACGATGGACGAACATACCTAATTAATTTTTCTTACTCGGGCTCCAGATTTCTTTCGCAAGCACGCGCTGCAACTCCGATTCGCTTACATGAAAACTCAGCGGTAAAGTGGGTTGGGCGCCCTCTAGTATGAACTAATTCCAATCTAATTGCACCCTCCTCAGCATTCGAAAAAAACAAGGCATTACTAATTCCCCTCTGCCCCCAGTGTGAGTTCCCCCATGTCGGCACTGCTTTTTTTGACTGATTTACAGCCCGCCGTCAGAAAACTGTACTTGTACATTATAGTGTACTAAATTTGACATATAAATACATTATGATGTACTATTATTACAACTAAACTGTTAGGAGTAAATTTACAGTTTGATCACTCTTTGGAGAATACATGCTCAACTGGGAAAAGCTGATTGCCGCCGATGCGATACTCGAACTCAAAGAAGTGGGCCGTCTGTTGGCGGGAGCTCGAAAGCGCCGAGAAATGTCGATCTCCGAACTTGCCCTTCGCATTGGAATTGATCGCCGCACACTGAGCCAACTCGAAAAGGGCAGCCCCAAAGTTTCGTTGGGTATCTTTTTTCAGGTTCTAAGTGCCCTACACCTCCTGCGTGGCATCGAGGAAGCTCTCAAACCAGAAAACGATCTCGAATCTATTTCTACAGCAGTTCGCAAAGTTCGCAGCCGTCAGACACTATCAAGAAAAATTAGTAATGAGAAAGTGAACTTCTGATGCTCCAGGAAGTCTATGTCTATATCCACTTAGAACCCGATGGCTGGGTGCCAGCGGGCTTACTCCAGTTCGAAGAAATGGGCCGTTACTCCACAAGCACCTTTCGATACGGCACGAAGTACCTTAATCGATCCAACAAGATCGAGATCGACCCAATACAGCTGCCATTGCAAGATAAGACATTTAGCACCCCCGATGGCTTCAGCCTCTTTAATGGGATTCGAGACGCTGCTCCAGACAAGTGGGGCCGCTACCTGCTGGACAAAAAATTTGCACGTGCACTCTCAGAATTAGAATATGTTGCCGCAACTGGACCGAATCGAGTCGGGGCCCTAGCTTTCTCAGATAATCCAGAGTCTGGGCCAAAAATCTATACCCCCACCGGATTCGAAAATCTGCACTCAAAGCAACTGGATCTTGCTCTTTGTGTAGAAGCAGTGAAAGACCTCGAGGCATCAGAAGAAACAGAACGTCTAAAAAAATATTTACAATATGGACCCTCACTTGGTGGGTCGCGCCCCAAGGCCACTCTTATTTGGAATGGAAAACCACACCTCGCCAAGTTTTCTCTCTCACTAGACAGCAGAGACGAACCCTTGGTCGAGTTTGCTACAATGACACTCGCAAAAAAATGTGGTTTGCGAGTTCCTCCTGTCAAAATAGCTGAAGCAGCCGGGCGCTCAATTTATTTGATCGAGCGTTTTGACCGAAGGCCAAACGGCTCCCCAATTCCGTTCATTTCAGGCCTGACTGTTACTGGAAACCATGAGAGTGACTATTCGGCCTGGAGCTACCATAGCTTAGTAGATGCAATCGCAAAATATTCGAATCGCATCGAACAAGACATGAGAGAACTTTTTCAACGAATGGTGTTCAATATTAGGATCTACAATAACGACGACCATCCAAGAAACTTCGGTTTCCTCAGTTCTGGCCACAATCGCTGGGATCTTTCCCCACTTTATGACGTAGTTCCAGCAAATGTGAACTCGCAAAGCTATCGGCTGGCAATGACAATCGGGGCCGAAGGAAAGAGAGCATCGATGACCAATGCTCTCTCCCAATATGAGCGCTTCCGCCTCACTCTAAACGAGGCGAAAATTATTATCGCTCGAACAAAAGAGGTTGTTGCAACCTGGCGCGATCATTTCAAAGAAGTTGGGATAAAGAAAAGCGAACTCAAAGCACTGGAGAACAGCTTTAGAGAAAAGCCATAGCCCTCAAGAAGCTGTATTTCAACAGAATGATGTTCAAAGAGTATGAGATTATAATTATTGTTGGGGGCTATTTTTTCTACCTGATCCAATTACAAAAGCTTGGCTGCTCCCTTAATTAAGTCATTAATTACAGCTTGGTGAAGTTTTGAATAAAAAGGTTGTTGATAGTAATGGAGAACAACATCAGTCTTATAAGTCTTGTGGTGCTTAATGATTTTTATATCAGTATTTTTGACAATGAGGTGTTCAGACATAACAGCTCTCCCAAGTCCCAAAGCAACTCCGTCTATAATGCCATAGCAATCATCAAAATAAGACCGACGGTATTTCAGTCCACTTTGGGTTTTAAAAAAAAGTTCGGTGCTCAGATCCTCTGAATCATTATCCAAAAAAATATCATTTCGAAGAGAAATTTTTTTACTCTCAATCATAACAAAATTTTCACATCCAAGTACCACTGCTTGTAAATTTGATCTCTCGAGATGATAGTCCATAATAATAAAATCAACTTCTGCTCTCTGCAACAGGCCTGGAAGTTCTTGCATGTTGGAACATATAAACTCACAAAGAATATTAGAATGTTTCTCCAAAAGAGGTTTTAGCGCTGGAATCAAAACAGAGCGTAAAACTGAAGAATAACTGGCAATCTTAACAGTACCGGTAACTTCAAAAGATTTAGAAACATTGAGATCATTAATCAGTTCTTCCTCCATAGAGTTCCTGGTTTGACAGTATCTCAAGAGTCTCTCCCCCTGCTGCGTTAACTTTGCTCCCACTGAGGTACGAATAAACAAAGTCAAGCCCAGTTCATCTTCAAGGTTTTTAATCCTTTGAGAGAGAGCTGACTGAGTAATGTTGAGGTGTTTCGCTGCCAAAGAAAAACTTCCGTCTTTGGCCACTCCTAAAAATGCATCTAAGTAAAGAGAGGATAGACTCATAGCCATTAGATAATACGATAGTACTATTAAATCAATTAATTTTACTAATTGCAACTTTTCCCATAACTCTTGAGCTGAGAAATAATTTAGTACCTAATGACAGGTATTGAGAAGATCTCATTTTCTTAGGAGGAAAATATGAAAAAAGTAATATTAACGATGTTAACCAGCGTACTATTTGTAGGGGGTGCCGCACATGCGGATTACCAGTGTACTGATTTAAATAACGAAATCAGCATGACAGTGAGTCAAAATCACACCTGCCATCTTGGAGACACCTTTGTTCTACTGGTGTCCGGAACTAAACAAACCGAAACTCATCTTTTTGGAACAATCCATTCCGAAGGAGGAGTCTTGCTTCAGAAAAAGGTCGTCAATTTTTTCAATAGTCAAGATACGTTGACGATAGTTTCCAGACCTAAAATATGTGGACGAGGCGCATGTGACCCTAATGCCAGTCCTGTTATTACGGCCAATCTAAAAATCGGAGATACTGAAACGTATTTTTCATGCGATGAAACAAGTCTATAAAATAGCAACTGTTATTTTGCTTTCTTTGACTGGCCTCCTGGTTTTCATCATCAATGATGACCAGGAGGTTTTCATTGAGTCCAGAGAATCTAAAACAACACTTGGGGGTCCGGTGTTTAACAAGATTAAGTATTTTCGATTTAAAAATAAAGACGTTTGGATGATGAACCAAAGCCATCATGGATTCAATGCTAAATCTAAGGATTGGGATCGACTGGCTATTGTTGTAGATAAAACACAGTCTCCCAAAGTTGCTCAGTTTTATCAGCTTGAACCGGGGCAACTCAAGTGGGAGGAAAATCCTACAGAAAAGCCCTTTAGGGTTTCTTGTTTTATATGTCACAACAATGGGCCACGAGTCATTCGTCCAAACTATGATTCTCTATTTACTTCATCTCAACTCAAAGAAAAATTAAAAATTCCATACTGGAATTTGAACATTAAACTTTATGGCAGGGTCATCGCCAATAAAATACATGACCAACGAGATCCATCAGCACAACCCCCCTTTCGCTTCCGCAGTCCCTATGAAAATGAAACACTCAAAATCGCTACATGTATCAAATGTCACAAAGAGTCTGGCTTTCTCGCTAGAGGCTCGCTTGTGCGACAACAGGCCACTACGATCAAGTTTATGTTTGAGTCGGGTCAAATGCCACCGTTTGGTTTTGGGTTGTCATTCCAAGAAAAACAAGAACTCAAAAAATTTCTTGAGGGATTTTAATCATGCTGGTTATGTTTATTGCTGTTTTTATTTTTGGTTTAGTTCCTCTATTAAGAGAGTTCTTTCGATGTGAGCAAGCATTGCTAGCTCTTAAAAAGGAGCTTGAGTCTTTTTTGGGGACCCAAACGATTTTGCGTTGCATTGTGTTAATTGCTAATGCTAGGAATATTTTTCAAGGTGTGAGGTGAAATATGAAAATTAAGATTATTTTTCTAATGGCCATGTTCTTGGTGACCAGAATAGCGCTCGCAGACACTCTGTATGACTGCAAATCGGACCGTCCTGAGATGGCCGGATTTCATAACATGGTTTTATTTGGGACTCCCGAAGACGAACTTTACGTCTATCACTTGCCGCCTTTCCTAGGTGAAGTTAACAGCTCAGAGCATGTTCGCATGCACGTGTATCAGGCTTTGTGGAATATCCAGCTCGATGCTGGAACCCAAAAAGCCTATAATATAAAATTTTCAAATGAGAGAACCGCAATGAATCCATTTCCATTTTTTAGCATAGGACCCAAGGGCAATTCTTTCAAGGTGCCTGAGATGATTTGTGATCCCGGTTTCTCTTTAAGCGCAGAAGCAGTATTTGGTCACGTCGAGAATAGCCCTAGGATTATTCATCCTAATTTTCCAAGACCAGAAAAACTAGTAAACAAGTTATCGATAGTATCAGTGAAGGGCAAAACAATCTTTGCCAGAAGATTTGACGGAACTTCAAAATCTACGCTTACTTATTTTATTTTTGGAACGCCAAAACAATATTTCATGGCTCACTATTTGACTGATGATGAAAATAGCTTTGATCAGATTGTTGCCGTTGAAATAGAAAACGGTAATTTTAAAACTGAGGTTTCTAAAGCTAATATGTCCCTTGTCAATGTTCCTGTGGTTCCAGAAAATGGCCTGATCTCAATCCCTGAATATTCTACCCAAAGTAGTCCTAATAATAAGTGGAAACTTCCTGTCACCCCCCTTGGAAAAACACTAAATGTGTCAACCGATGGAGAAACCTCTGTTACTGGACAGATCAAAATCATGGGTGAAATTTATTTCAACAATGACAGTGATCTCAGAAAAGTGGAATAGCCAAGGCTTAGTTTTAAAATGATGGAGCTATTTTAACCCTCTCAAAACTTTACAAATTGCTTTAAAATGAAGCCCCTCTTCAGTGTTCTTTCGTTTGATTGCATAAACTGCTTGTGTGGAGTTTAGTCCACGAGGGGAAGGGTATTCACAGAGCTGAAACTCAGGTTTTACAACTCGATTGTGAAACTCTGAGATGAACTTAGGCAAATAGGCAACTCCTAAACCCTCTCGTACTACCGCCAGTGCTGACTCCATGAGTGTAACTGAATATTGAATTTTTCGAGGAATTCGCTCATCTGGCCAACCATCCAAACCCCTCACCTTTGTAGGTGCCCCGTCAATGGTTGAAATAGGAATCACAAAGGGCAACTCTTCTAGTTTTTTTATTTTTGAGAGCAGTTCACGGATTCCAAATATTCCCATTTTTATTTCTGTGATTTTAAAAAAATCTAGCTCTGGTTTTGCAATTGGAAGATAGGTAATCCCATAGTCTATTCTTCTTGAGAGAAGAGCTTCTTCGAGTTGGCCTGGGATGAACTCGTGTAAAAAAAATTTTATTTTAGTAGGAAGCGAGCGGATGAGTGAGGGACAAAGATAAGTGGAAAAAACCTCAAAGGTCCCAATGTGAGCTTTTTCAGCTAAACTGTGATGAACCTGTTTAGTAGCAGAGAGGAGTTTAGACTCAGCAGATAAAAAATTTTCTATTTCTACTAAAAACCGTTGGCCTTCCTGAGTTATTTTTATTCCTCTCCCGTCTCTGGTAATCAGTTTGATGTTGAGTTCCTCTTCAAGGGTTCGGATGGATTTGGAGAGGCCTGGGTGAGAGATGTGTAAGAGGGTAGCCGCCTGTCTGAGATTGCCTGTCTCAGCTAAAATTTTAAACTGTTTCAAACGATTGGTTTCCATAAGTTACCAAATTTATACTTTAAATAACTTTTTATTTCCATATGTTTTTGATAATTCAACTGGATCTAGCGATGCTAGAAACGAAAGAAGGGTGGATTATGAAAAATTATTTAAAATCGATAACGCGGATGCTTTTAGTGTTTGGGTTTTCTGTTTCGGGGCACTCTGAAACGGATCCTAAATCAAAATTTGGTGGTGAAAAGTATTCCTATCACTGCCACACCACGGATGAGAAGGAAAAGCTCTTTCTCTTCGGAGGCTTTGTACTCGACCAGGGTGAATATACTACAACAGGTGAGTTAAGCGTGGTGCATATAGAAATGGGTGGAAGAACAGAATATTTTCAAAATGTTGAAATTCTTAAAGGAGCATGGATGGAACAGCGGATGAACCTTTATCTCCGAGACAAAGAGGGAAAATTTCTCAGTGGTTTGGTTGTAGATGATTTTTTTGGGCCTCAGAAAAAAAATGTATTGGGTGGCTTATATGGGCAGCTTGGGAATCGTGAGGTACGATGTGATATTTTAAACCCCCCATTTGTCCCAGATGAAACCTCATATATTTCCTTAAGTGGCTCCTATAAAATGTTGCTCAAAATAGGGGATAGAATTTTTGAAGACCAACTTGAGCTCAATAGTCCAGAAGGCCCAATCAAAATGATTGGGTTTCTTGGAAAAATCAATGGCTCTGTCACAGTTCCTGGAGTTTTTTCATCACCACTTCATGGAGAGGCTAGTTGCTCTTTCTGGGAATCTTTTTGTGAGTTTAATTTTAACATTATAGCTCATGAAAACGGACAAGACTTTTCGGTCTACTACCAGGGTCAATTAGCGGTAGACGATTATTTAAATACCATCAATCATCAAGTACCCATCATTCTAACAGGTAAGGCATATCTGGCTGAGAACAAGCTACTGGGCACATTCATTGCGACACAAGAGGGTGTTAGCATTCAGAGGTAGAAAATGGAGACTGTAAGAGAGCATAAAATTTACGAACTCCTTCATTCGCACCGATCCGTACGTTCCTATAAGAAAGAGAAAGTGCCAGAGCCTATTTTAGATCGGATCTTGAGAGCAGCAACACGGGCTTCCTCTTCTGGGAATATGCAAACTTATTCGATCATCGCTACAGAAGATCAGGATCTAAAACAGAAGCTATTTGAGCCTCATTTTCAGCAATCTATGGTTTTAGAGGCCCCACTGCTTTTGACCTTCTGTGCTGACTTTCATCGAATGAGACGATGGCTAAAGCTCAGTCAGGCCCCTGACAATTTTGATAATTTCGTGAGTTTCATGATTGCTGCCATTGATGCTATTTTAGCTTCTCAAAATGCAGCCATAGCAGCCGAAGCAGAAGGGTTAGGTGTTTGCTATATGGGAACAACTTTGGCCAGTTGTGGAGAGATTGCAAAAATTCTGAAATGCCCAGACAATGTGGTACCTGTCGTGGGGTTTGTCTTAGGTTATCCAGACGAGAGTATTGAACCACGAGACCGCTTGCCTCTCCATGGCCTAGTTCATCGAGAAACTTATCATAACTATACAGATGATGAAATACTGGAAATTTATAAACAAAGAGAAGAAGCAGGTTTTAAGCGCTACATGAATATCCCAGAACTTAGAGAAAAGGTGATAGAAGCTGGAGCAGAAAATTTGGCTCAGATTTATACCAAGGCAAAGTATACGAAAGAGTCTCACTTGGGGTATTCAAAAGATATTTTGGATTGCCTCCGGCAGCAAAATTTTTTTAACCATGATTTTGATGCTCCATCAAAACAAATCTGATTGCTCCTGCTTGGCCCAGTAAATGACGTATGGCTCAACGATAAATGTGAAGAAAAAGCTCAGTGTTTCTGGTTTTTACGGATATTTCTGTGAGAATCACGGGACAAAAGATGGAAAGGGCATGGCAGGTGCTATCTGGGTGGAATGAGATGGCTCATTTCGACAGGGACCTCTTTTATAGCTTAGACGCTAAATAGTTCGGCAAAACTTTAAAGTTCCTTTTTCTGTAGCCACTCTGTCAATTTTTCCACATGATCTTTTAAATAAGATTGATTTCGAAGCCACCAAATTCCATATTGAGACGAACCAAAAATCCGTATGTCCATTTCCATCTGAAGCTTTAACCTCAGTTCTTCTTTTACAGTGTAAGAGGGAAGCAAAGCCCATCCTGCCCCAGCCACACAGGCAGAACGAGTGACTGCAACATCGTTAAAAGATGCAAATTTGGATGGGGGCTGGCGCTTATTCTGCTAGTCTGGGATTTAATCCTGATGGTGAGTTGCGCATTCTTGGCTTACAGCAGATCAACAAGGAGGACACACTGCAGATACGCTTGCGCTCAGGAGAGGACATGATTCCAATGCCACCTGATCTCGAGTTAAGAATGGGTGTTTATCCAAGTGAAGCTGAAATTAAGTTTCTTTCAGCTCACTAGATGGAAGTCCATTTAATTCCTTATTTACAATCAGGAAGTTCAGAAAATTTTGATTCGGCACAATTGATATAACGCCCTTGACTAAAATCAGCAGGATTTAAGCTGCTATGTTTGTGAAACTGCTCAATCAGCTTACTTCTGAGATCAGGGGTGGGTCCTAAAATCGGAATATCTTTAAATGCTTCTAGAGGTAGAGGATTTAAAGTCACCCTACGTAGATTTTTTGGTACTGCATTAAAAAAATCTTCAAAAAGTAGAGTGCCCATAGGCAGGCTTGCCCGTAAATCTCCAGAGTTAATCATAGCGATATCTGTTTTTGCAGAGGATCGCATGAGATCGGAATATAAATTTCCTAATAAAGAATCAGAAATACGCCCACCTTCAGTTGTGAATGGACCTTTTAATTCAGTAAGCTTTTGTTTTGCAATTTCGTCCACTGAGTTTCTGGCGTTGTTTAATATTTTGTTTACAGCATCATCTATTTTAACTATTTCGCCTAGAAACTCGGTGGGTTTACTGTTAATTTTAATACCTGCCTGTTTTCTTGTTTGATCACGCTTCACTCTGATTCTATTTGTTACTGGATTTTTTTCTACGAGCAATTGAACAATGCCAAACATTTCACCATTGGCGCCTGATTGGATATAGGGGATATCATTAGAAATATTATCGTTAAGTCTGTGAGTATGCCCAGCAATGGCTGCATCGAAAAGGGGTTCTCCAGAGCTTCGTCTGGGTAATTTCTCTAAAAAATAACCCATACCGTTGCTCTTGTCTGAACTATCTCCTTCGTGCATAACCAAAATAAACAAGTCAGCCTTACCAGATGAGTAGAGATCCTCCACGGCTTGTTTTAATTTATTATTGTCGATGCTAAATTGTAAATTACTTACATTTTCCGCAATAGTAGTGCTAGATGTTTTTGCATTATCTAATCCAAAAATAGCAATTTTTCGATCCATGAAATCAACAAGAGTATAGGGTAGAAGAAAATCTAATGGTTTTGTCCCAAAATTTGTTTTCTCCTCAACATTAAACCCTAAAACCGGAAAATGAGCAGCTGACACAAAAGCCTTTAATGTTTCGAGAGGGTCGCATGGAGTGGGTTTGTATTGACATTGATCGATTGTCCAATTCTTGGGTCCAAAATCATAGGCATGATTTCCTGGAACACCCGCTGTATAATTTAGTGCATGCATTAATTCTGCAGCCATTATTCCTTCAGAGTAATTTGAAATTAAAGTGCCCTGAGCGGCATCCCCCGCATCAAGTAAAAGTACTGTGCCATTTTTGCCATATTTTTTTTGAATATGATTTTTTACAGCGGTTACATATCCAGAAAACCAGGCAAATCCACCTGAACTACCTTTCGCTTCAAATCCACCGTGGATATCATTTGTACCAATAATCGTGACCACGCCTTCATTGTTTGCAAGTTGAAAGGGCTGGTCAAAGTTTGTGGCTGGCTATTTTCACTGGCAAATAATGGGATCACAGTTAGAAAAGCTAGAATAGGAAATATTAAAATAACATGAGTTTTTTTCATAGTACGCTCCTTTTTTACTGACAGTCATTAAAAAGACTCTGTCACTGGATGACCACCAAACATTAATCAGGCCGAACCGTAGTGTAGAAACTATTCTCTTCAGCTTTTCCTTCAAAGGTTTTGGCACCTTTTCCTTCAATGGTTTTGTCATTGGTTTGATCATCACGATAAAAAATGGGATTTAAAAATGAATTTCCATCATTTACAACTGCTTTTCCGCCTTCTGTTTTAAGGGCTTCTTCAAGACTAAGTTTAGATTCCCAGTTCATGTAAGCCACTTCATACTCCTCATTAGAAAGAATCACATAGCCCTTGAGACCAAGCTTAGAAAAAGTATTTTTGGCTAAAACCACATGAGTTAAAAGTTTGTCTAGAAAGGCTTCTTTTGAAAACTCACCATCGCGCCTCTCTCCAATAAAAGCAGTGGTGTACCCTTGTGTCCAATCCACAAGATCACCCAACACCCCATATGCTTTGTTGTTTTCTAATTTTTCAGGCAGTTGCATTGGAAGTTTAGGAGAATCGCTTTTTGAGGTTTCTTTATTAAATATTTCCCAATGGCTGTTGGAATAAGCTTGGCCTGCGGGTGTTTCTCGCACTGTTTTATATGCCTGTTCTGATTCAAATGCGACGAGAGCTAATTCGTCTGGAATAAATTTAGATTTTTCTTTGGGAGGAACAATCACAAAGTAATTATTCAGTCCTTTTCCTTTATAAAGGACTACTGTCGCTTCCATAAAGGAAGGCAATTTTTCCATGAATGTATCATGAGAAAGATCAGATCGAGTAAAGCCCTGCCATACTCTAAAATACTGTGCTGTGTTTGCATGTACTTGTTGTGCAAATGTTGACTGCAGCCCCATCATCAAATTTAAAATAAGTGCCCATTGAAATTTCATATGCCCTTCTTTCTTAAAAACAAACATTGCCTTGTGGGTGTTTCTACAGCCTTAAACGCTAAGTGTAAACAATATATTTAATATATTGTCCATTTGATTTTGTTATGGATGTTGGGTAAAGCTTTTGATTATGGATTTCGAAACCTATGGATTAAAAATATTTTCTCAAGTGATGATGGATGGAAGTTTCTCAGCGGCAGCAAGATCTCTAAAAATTACACAGCCCACAGTCAGTCAGCAAATTGCAAAACTAGAGCACCAGCTGGGGGGCAAACTTTTTGAACGTGTGGGGCATTATATTACAGCGACCCCCCTTGCAAAAGAGTTTATGAAGTATGTGACTACTCTATTAGAGCTCACAACAGAATTCTCCGAAAAACTACAGAATCAACGAACACTACCAAAGGGTTCTGTAAGGTATGCCATGCCTGAGAGCTGCCAATGGACCCCTCATTACCGGAAGATCATGAGTCAAATTGTTCAATTCCCAGAAGTATTCTTCAAGATTGAGATTCTTCCTAATGAGATGATTGTTAAAAGCTTACTAGAAGGAAAAATAGATTTTGGTTTTATTGTAGGGGAAAGGATTTCTCCTGAGCTCAGGTTCCAAAAATTTTCAGATGAGGTTTACTCGGTTGTTGCAAAAGACAAAAAAATGTTTCAACCATTAAGCGACTTAGATAATATTTCATCTCTCAGACTGATCACCTATCCAGGATGGGAACCGTTTTTCTCTTGTTGGGCAAAAGCAAATGGCATTTGGAAATCACTGAAATCAAAACTAAAAGAACCCACAGTTCATATTGGCTCTTTAGCCGGGGCAATTCACGCAACCCAAGAAGGCGCTGGTGTAGGAATTATTCCAACACATTGTGTTTCAAAAGAGTTAGAAGAGGGCTCTCTTTTTGAGTGGAGATCAAATAAGGCCGCAATCGCAATGCGTCCTGTATCTATTGCAAGAAAGGCTGGAGATAAGATGCCAAAACGGGTAGAGCTGGTTTTAGAGATGCTCAGACAAGCAAAAAAAGAGATTTGACTTTTATTTTAGGCCCTAACGTCCTCATGTCCTGAGATTTAAAGTTCCGGGGTGCGTGAGTACCAAACTCAGTGGAAAAAATCTCAAATTCGGCTGGCAAACTGCTTGAGGTTTTAAAACGGAGGATTTGAAACAATCAGCACAGGCACATCAGATGGGATTAATAAGTTTAACTGAAATAAATCGTCATCTTATTGGGAGCGATCAGCATTCTCACAAAATCACCGTCTCTCAAGCAAAAACTCGGTAATCTGTAGCTTTAATTCTTAAAGAAATACTCGGTAATCAATATCGAGTATTTTTGAAAGACGCTTAGCCATTTTCTTCCCAATGGGACGTTTGCCATGCTCCATTTTAGAAAGATCGCTCTGGGTTACGCCAAGCTTCTCAGCCAATTCAACTTGACTCATATCTTCTTTCCCTCGAGCGCCACGAAGTGCTACTCCTGGGCGCGAGTATTTTAAATCTAGGTTTTTGAATACCTCTTCTGAAGGAATGGTTAATTCTGTGCGTGCTTCTTCCCCCTTAAGAAGAACAAGCATTGCTCTCGCCTTTTCTATTGGTATATGAAACGTTTTATCTCCGATCGAAACCAATTCAATTTCCTCAGTAGGGAGCTTTCTCATGGGTACCGGCATAGTAAACCTCCACAATTTGAATCCTATTTTCTGTCACCTCCCAGCAAGCCACATAAGTCGGATGTCCCGATTTAATATGACAATGGTGCTTGGTTTCACTCAATTTTCCATAGTTCTTCCAATTTCCACGAACTGGACCTTTTTCATGAATCTCAAGCACTAGAGCACGCAGATTTTCTTGAACTGGCTGAGGTAAACTCTGAGTTTGTTTTGCTGCTTTCTTGGTGAAGTTTACCTTCCAGCCCATATTGGGAATTATATGGTATATTTAGCCATAGGGCAATATATATTTTATGATAGATATGAATATGTTCTCTCTTTTGATTCTGAATGAATTCTTTGGAAATGGGAAATCTCTGACTATTTCATGCGGTCCTGGTCCACCGCAAATCTGCAAAAACGGGCCCTTTTCAAACCCGCACCACCAACAATGATAAAGACCAGGTAATTAAAAATACCGGCAGGAATCCAAAATCCAATAGAACGCAGTAGTACCAGTCTCCAAAGTGCTGGGAATTTCCTCTGAAACGGCCCCTTTTTGTAACACCGGTGTAACGGGCAAAAAAAAGGCCACGCAAATACGCAGCCAACTCGATCCGAAAAAAAAATCCCTATTATTACAAAACCTTAGAGAGTTTCGGGGCGGCGGGATTCGAACCCACGACCCCTTGCACCCCATTTAAGCAATCTAACACACACTCAACCCATTGTTTCTAAAAGTAAAGCACATAAAACCAAGGCACGCACGAAGGTAGAAGATACCCCAAATTCTTCGGAGAAATTCGTAGTAATTCCAACTACGCCGGAGAACGCGTGCTACGCCGGTGCTACGTGCCCAAAAAAAGGCCGAACTTCTAAGCCCAGATTAAAATGTTCAAAAAGGAGGCGTCGTATGCCTCCACCTTAAATAAAAAAAGCCCGGCGGGTTTTCCGTCGGGCTTCGTTAAACTTTTTTGTCGTCAGCTCTTGGTCGCAAGCCTGGTACTGACGGCAGTTGCTTTTTAACCGGAACTGCTTTTCCGAGCAGTTTCTAGAATGGATACGGACATCTCCATTGTTACGGGGATGTCACGCATCCGTCAACATTTGGAGAAAATATATGGAATTACGGACAAGCCCGATCATTGCGATCACAAATCAAAAAGGCGGGGTCGGCAAAACGACGACCGCAATTAATCTCGCGCAAGCTCTCGCGCTTCAAGACTTAAAAATACTTCTAGTCGATTTAGATCCACAAGGCAATGCCACGCAAGGCGTGGGCGTGCGCCTAGAAACTATCCAGGGCACGATTGCTGACATGATTCGGGATCGTGCGCTCCCAATCGAACGCGTGATTTACAAGGGTGACGGTCTGGACTTGATCCCTGCCACCCCTCTTCTCTCGCGGCTTGAACGCGAGATGGCATCATTGACAAATTCTGAACTTCGTCTCGCACAGCGTCTACAGCCGCTTCGCACGCAATACTCTGTCATCGTCATTGACACTCCTCCAACCCTTGGCCCACTCATGAATTCGGCCTTAAACGCTGCCACTAATCTCATCGTACCAGTGGATTCGTCGTACTTCGCGCTGATGGGCATTAAGGAATTACTTGCTGAGGTAGAAGAAATCAAGCGTGGCACTAACCCCAACCTCACAGTGCTTGGT
>CAZBEI010000121.1:0-42622 GCA_964490895.1 uncultured Bdellovibrio sp.
GATTTAGTTCACATTGGAGTTTGTTGTTTTTTGTGTTGCTTCTGGGGTTTTTGATCCCTAGTTTTTTTGTGGGTGCACTGGCTCAAAGGGTGGCGACGCGGACAGCAAGGCCAGCAAAGCCAGCACCGACAGCATGTCCCACACCGGCACCAACAGCAAAGCCGACAGATCATCCTGCAGATTTTTATAAGGCACGTGAAAAATTTTTAATAGCAACAATTTTGGAAACAAGACCTGGGGAAAAAGTATTTTCTCGTTTTGTAAAGTTGACCCCAAGCGTAATGTGTTGGGCAAATTTTTCCAAATGTTTGAAGGGAGTGTTTGACCTATATAACATAGCTAGCCAGATCAGCTGTCGTGTTACATCAGTTACTCGCGTCCAGAATGCTAAACTTGTGTCTTGTGTGGTAGGGACTAAAACATTGCCCCCTATAAAGATTGCTCAATCTGGATTCGAGTTAAGATACCTGTTTCCAAATCCACATATCATTACAAATCTTCCAGCTATCAATCCTGTTACTGTGGCCATTGCTGGAATGACCTTAAAAGATATTCTTTTTATATCCAGAGAATTTCTGGAGGCAAGTAGTAGTGATCCTGCTCCTATAGGCTGTGTTTGTACTTGTCCTGGCGCGACAAAGCCATGTTTTTCCGATAGTTCAATACCGTACAATCATGAAACATGTCCAGCAGCAGCTGCGGGCAGTTGTTTTGCTGATTGTAATACGCTGTATATAAAAACTTGTGTTCCGTAATGAGTCTCCCCAGAAAAACCCAAATTTTGCAGATTAGAATTAAAATGAGAATGGCAAAGCCACTTTATGGGCTGTGTTGCAAAGAGCCTCGGCTTCTTCAATTGCTTCTGAGTGCAATTCGGACCCCAACTCTAAATAATATTTTTCTTGATAAGTATTACTAAATTTAGTATGCTTTACGGGTGGGTCGAGTCAAAAGAGGAGGCTATTTGATTGAGTGGTGGATTGGAGATCATTACCCAAAACATGTTCACATTTATAAAGACAATAAAACGGTAGCAAAGGTTCAGCCTCTCCAGAGATGCTTGTTTTGTCTGGAACACTCAATAGAAAACTGAGAAAAATACTTGTCGAACTTATCAAAGATAAAAAAGCTATGAAATCACATAAAATAAAAAAAGCTAGTTTTAATAATAGAAAGAAGGAACTTTTTACTGAGTACGAGTCAGGCAAAAAGTTTACACTTCACTATGGGCAACTCGGGATTAAACAAAATCTTCTGAGTGTATGGGTAGACAAAGAAACTGATGGTCTAAGTCTTGGAATAAAATTAGAAGACGGTTCTGAGGAATACATGCCATATGACCAGCCCCTCATGCTTTGTCATGATCCTGAGTATACGTTGCAAACAGACATAGAAAGACTGATTGCTTATATAAGAGAAACAATACAAAAACAAAAAATCTCAAAGAAATATATTGCCGAACAGCTTTGCACTTCTACGAATCAAGTACAAAGGCTTCTTGATCCAAAAATTTTAAATAAAAACCTAGCACAGCTTTATAAGACATCAGCACTTTTGGGATTAGAATTAGAATGGCAAATTAAAAGAGCAGCCTGATAAAAGCTCTGTCGCCGTAATGATGCGATAAAAATAGCATGATCGAACGACTTCACTCGAAGGCATAGTACGAGTCAATAAAATCTTTTGAATGGTTTTGTTTGAGAAAATTTTTGGAGAAGTGGCGAGTTTCTTTTGCATCCCTTCAATGACTTCAATCCCAGGGGGATTCTCTGTCCATTTTATTTCACAAACAGTAATGACATGGTCAGCGCGATCAAAAACAAGATCAAACTGGACTCCCTTTAGATTATTGTTTCTTGCCCTAAAGAAGGGGCCAACACTATAATCAATGCCAGAAAATCCTAGAATTTTTGCAATCTCACGCGAATGTTTTAGACAAACCAGTTCAAAAGCCCTTCCAAGCCAGCTTAAGAAAGCAGGCGAATTTCTCAGTTTTAGATAAACATTATTATTCCCTTCATTGATTCTTGAAATATTTGGTAGAATAAATGCCTGATAAAATGAAGAATATCGATCAAGCACAGTATACTTCAGTATTTTAGAATGATTGCCTCTATCTAAAGGTCTCCAGCTTTTAATGAATCCAGTCGATTCCAAATCAAAGAGTAAACTCGAAAAGACACCATTGTTTTGATGATTTAATTGTTTTGCCAGATCTTGTCGGAATAATCCATTAGGATGTTTCATTAGGGTTTGAATCACTTGCTTATAAATTCTGTTTTTTCCAAAATGACTTTCAAAAATACGATTAAATTCGTCAACGAAATAACCTGATGGCGAAAATGCTAGCTTTTCAATTCCCAGAGCCACAGAAGGCTCTTGTGCAATCAGTTTTAGATAAAGGGGCACCCCGCCAAAAAGTAGAAATGCTTCATAGAACTCGTCAGTGCTTCGATTTTCAAAAAACTCTTTTGCTTCATTTAACTTTAACTCCTCTAACGAAAGAAGAAGCTCAGTTCTCCCATAGAGGGCTGATGAATGGATTACCTTTTTAAGCATGTAGGAGGCAAGAGATCCACAAAGAACTAATTTACAATTTTTTTTAGAAAAATACTGTTCCCAAACCATTTTTAAATCGGAAACGATATCGTTCCGGTAATTTGCCATCCACTGAAATTCATCGAGAACAATCACATCATTATTTTTAATTTGAGTTAATAATTCTAAAAAAGCTTCCTTCCATGTTGTAATTTTCTTTTTAGATTTACTTTTCCTTGAGATCATTTTTTTTTGCTGTTTAAGCTGGAGCAGAAAGTTGGATATTTGATTTGATTTGGGTTGATTTTCGAGGCCTTCAAAATAAAATGTCTTATGGCTTTTGAATGCAGTTTGAATTAATTTGCTCTTTCCAATTCTTCGCCTTCCATAGATAACAGCAATTCGACCTCCCGGTCGAGTGACAAAATCAGCCAAAATAGCTTGTTCGCGTATTCTCCCTATGAATTGCTGCATAATGAATATTTACCTTTTTTACAATTGTAGCTTATCATGGATTTAAAATTCATGATAAGCTGGATTTATTGCCTCTGGTTTATCCTTGACCTTCTTAATCGTTTATTCTAAATTCAGCAAACATGTATGTTGTGGCTGTCATCCCTGCCCGATTTGGCTCGACGAGGCTCACTGGCAAACCTCTCTCCGATATTCATGGAAAACCGATGATCGAGTGGGTTTACGAAAATGCCCTCAAAGCCAGAGGGGTTGATCATCTCTATGTAGCCACTGATGACAAAAGAGTTGCTGAGGCTGTTCAAAAGTTTAAAGGAAATGCCATTTTAACCCCGGCTTCTTTACCCAGTGGTACAGACCGAGTGGCGTTTGTAGCCAAAGAAATAAAAGCAGATGTCTACATCAATATCCAAGGAGATGAGCCCCTGCTCAAGGCGATCGCCATCGAAAAAGCGTTGGAGTTAGTGACATCGGGTAGATTTTCGATTGGAACAGTGGCGACTTCGTTCAGAGATAGAGAAGACATCAAAAATCCATCCTGTGTCAAAGTTCTCATGGATGAAAAAGGCAAAGCTATTTATTTTTCGAGATATCCCATCCCCTACAGTCGAGAAGACATCCCAGTTTCACAATTTATATGTAAAAAACACTTGGGTCTTTATGTTTATACGCGGGATGCGCTCTTTGAGTTTTCAAACTGGCCACCCACGTTGTTGGAAAAAGCAGAATCTTTAGAGCAACTGAGGGCATTAGAAAATGGAGTTCCCATCGGAGTGGCGGAAGTTGACTTTGATTCTGTGGGGGTGGATACTCCAGAGGATTTAGAAAAAGTAAGAAGGATCTTGGAGAGTGGCGCACGTGGCTAAGCAAAGAAAATATATTTTTGTGACTGGAGGGGTGCTTTCGAGCATTGGAAAAGGCATTAGCGCTGCCTCAATCGGCATGTTGATGGAGAGCCGAGGCATCAAAGTTACGATGATTAAAATGGATCCCTATCTCAATGTTGATCCAGGCACCATGAATCCCTTTCAGCATGGCGAAGTTTTTGTTTTAGATGACGGAGCAGAGACGGATTTAGATTTAGGGCATTACTCCCGCTTTGTGCAGGGAGCGCGTTTTACCCGAAAGAATAGTTTTACCACGGGCCGAATTTATGACTCTGTGATTCGTAGAGAAAGAGCGGGAGGATACCTTGGCAAAACGGTGCAAGTGATCCCCCACATCACAGACGAAATTAAAAAACACATTCGAGAAGGCGCCGAGGATTCAGACCTAGCCATTGTAGAAGTGGGTGGAACGGTGGGAGATATTGAGAGTCTTCCTTTTTTGGAGGCCATTCGTCAAATGAAAGGAGACGAGGGAGCCGCCAATGTACTTTTTGTACACCTGACTCTGGTGCCCTACATCTCCACAGCTGGGGAGTTAAAAACAAAACCCACTCAGCACAGCGTAAAAGAGTTGAGAGAAATTGGCATTCAGCCGGATATGTTACTCTGTCGCTCAGATCGAAAGTTGCCACAAGAGGTCAAAGACAAAATCGGACTTTTTTGTAACCTCCCTGGCGATCAAGTTTTTAGTGCAATAGACGTGAAGAGCATTTACGAAGTCCCGCTTTATTTTTACGAAGAAGGGTTGGACGAAAAAATTGGAGAAAAACTTGGGATTTGGACAGGCCGGCCAGATCTTTCGAAATGGAAAAAAATGGTCGAAAAAATTCAACACCCCAAACATGCGGTGTCGATCGGCATTGTCGGAAAGTACACCGATTGGAGAGACAGCTACAAGTCGCTCTCCGAAGCACTCATCCATGGAGGAGTTGCCAACGACACTCGAGTGGAGATGCTTTATATTGACTCCGAAGAAATCGAAAAAGGTAAAAACAGTGATTTATTATCTAAAGTGGATGGAATTTTAGTCCCAGGAGGATTTGGAGAAAGAGGGGTGGAGGGAAAAATTCAAGCCATTGCCTTTGCTCGAACAGCAAAAGTTCCATTTTTTGGAATTTGTCTAGGCTTGCAACTTGCGGTAATCGAATTTGCACGAAGCTCGTGTGGATTAAAGCAGGCCAACTCGCTTGAGTTTAAACCCGAGGGAAGACAAAATGTGATTAGTTTGATGGAATCACAAAAAACGGTGACCGACAAAGGCGGCACCATGCGATTGGGAGCCTATCCCTGTACTATTTTGCCAAAATACAATGGAAAGCCGACCCGGGCTTTTACGGCCTATGGAAAAGAAAAAATATCAGAAAGACACCGGCACCGTTTTGAGGTGAACAATGAGTTTCGCCCACTTTTAGAGGAAAAGGGACTTCTAGTTTCGGGTCATACCGTTACAGAAAACAAAACAGAACTGGTGGAGATGGTCGAACTTTTGGATCACCCTTGGTTTTTGGGCTGCCAATTCCACCCTGAGCTTTTAAGTAAACCTCTCGGCCCACACCCTTTGTTTTCTGCTTTTATTAAAGCAGCGTTAGAAATGGCTCGAAATACATTGCAAAAATCTCTGCCAGGGGTTTAATGGGATTGAAATGAATCAAAAAATGACTCTCATTGCTGGGCCCTGTGTGATCGAAGACGAGGGACTTGTGTTAGAAGTCGCACAAGAACTCAAACGACAACTCGAAGGATTGCCGCTCGAATTTTACTTCAAAGCTTCTTTTGACAAAGCCAACCGAACTGCGCACGACAGTTTTCGTGGGCCAGGGCTGAGAGAGGGACTAAAGATTTTAGAAAAAGTAAAGGCCAAGACAGGAGTCGCTCTTTGCACGGATTTTCATACTCCCGATCAGGCGGAGCCTGTAGCAGAGGGGGTGGATTTGCTCCAAATCCCTGCTTTTTTGTGCCGTCAAACAGACCTTGTGGTGGCCGGGGTCGAAGCTTCCTTAAAGTTTCGGAGAAAACTCAATATTAAAAAAGGTCAGTTTTTAGCTCCATGGGATGCAAAGAATATTATAGAAAAAGTGAGAGAGGTAGCTGGGGGTGATTTTACCTTTTATCTCACTGAGAGAGGCGTGAGTTTTGGATATAATACGCTCGTTGTAGATATGATTTCGTTTCAGTGCATCCAAAAATTGGGTGTCCCCGTGCTCTATGACGCCACTCATTCGATCCAGACCCCAGGGGCTGGGGTTCGGGGTAAGTCTACGGGTGGAAAGCGAGAGTATTTGGAGACTTTGGCTCGAGCTGCCATGGCTGCTGGAGCAGATGGACTTTTTATGGAGTGTCATCCTCGCCCTGATCAAGCTAAAAGCGACGGTCCTAATGCTTTTTATTTAGAATACGTGGGAACTTTTATTAAACAATTGTTAGAAATAAGAGCTTTGGTGGGACGATTGCCAAAACTTTTGCCAGAAACAAAGGCATGAGATGAAATCATCTAATAAACTTTTGGAGACAGCAGACATTCAAAATCGACTTAAAAAAATAAAAATCCTGATCTTAGATGTAGATGGCATATTGACAGATGGAAGGATTTTTTGGCTTGAGAACCAAGGTTGGACTCGATTTTTTAATATCAAAGACGGCCATGGCTTAAAATTACTCATGAAATCCGGAGTGCAAGTGGCCATTATTAGTGGAGGAGACTCCAAAGACGTTCGTGCTCGGATGGATTTTCTAAAGATTCAACATGTTTTTTTAGGGGACGAAGACAAACTCAAGGCTTTAGAGAAAATTCAAAAAAAAACAGGTTTAACTTTGGATCAAATGGCTTTTATGGGTGATGACCTCTATGATATCCCCGTGCTCAAAAAAGTGGGTTTTGGAGCCACGGTTCCTGATGCGCTCCCCGAAGTCAAAGCGGTAGCTCATTACATTACACAGCGGCACGCAGGCTGGGGTGCGGTGAGAGAAGTGACAGATGCGATTGGGGCTGCAATAGCTGGGTAACCTCTGATGGTGGGTGCCATCATTTTTTAGTTAATAGTTTCAATTAGTTATATTTTTACTGGCAAGCTTACTATGCCCTTGAGTTTTCGCTCTTATATACGATATAATTAATCGTATATTGGTTAGGTATAAGTTTAGGTTGAAGTCGGACCTAAAGTGTCTTATATGAAGGACTACGGAGAATTATAATGATTCGTTTAAACCGCATGACAGAATATGGGCTCATTGCCCTTTGGCACATGGATCAGAAAAAGTACTCTGATTCTGTATCGATTACAAGCGCCAGGGAAGTTGCCGAGCGCTATGGTTTGCCCTTTGAGATCACTGCTAAAACGCTTCTCAAACTAAAAGACGCGGGTCTTATTTTTTCGTCCCAAGGTGCCAATGGGGGATATTTTTTAAAAACAGAGCTCAAAGATGTGACCCTGGCCGATTTTTTATCTTCTATGGAAGGCCCCCAGTCTCTCGTGGTTTGTACTTTCCCACAGGGCCAAGAGCATGTCTGCGAGTGCGAATATGACTCTAAATGTGGGATCAAAGGTTTTATGAATCACTTGAATAAGAAAGTTTTTAATTTTTTATCTCAAATTCGTTTAAATGAACTAGAAGAGTATAATCTCCACAAAAACTTTTCAGTTTTAGCACTCCAGAAGGAGGCGGTATGAAATTTCCTATTTATTTAGACTATCATTCGACCACCCCAGTGGATCCAGAAGTCTTGAAAGAAATGACCCCTTATTTCACAGAGGTGTTTGGAAATGCAGCAAGCCGCAATCATGAACTGGGTTGGACAGCCGAGGCTGCAGTCGAAAAGGCCAGAGCCGAAGTGGCCCGCTTGATTGGCGCGCAAGACAAAGAAATTATTTTCACGAGTGGAGCTACCGAGAGCAATAACTTGGCTTTGATCGGTGCGGCCGAAATGTACCACGAAAAAGGAAATCACATCATCACCTCCCCTATCGAGCATAAGGCTATTTTAGATACGTGTCAGTACCTGCAAACCAAGGGTTTCGAAATCACTTATATCCCCGTAGACTCCTACGGGAGAGTGGATCCAGAGGAGGTGAGGAAGGCAATTCACTCAAAGACGATTTTAGTGTCTGTGATGTTTGCCAATAATGAAATCGGCACGATCAATCCCATTTCTGACATAGCAAAAGTTTGTAAAGAAAAAGGGGTGATTTTTCATACCGATGCAGTGCAAGCAGTTGGGAAACTTACAATAGACGTCCAAAAAATGGGGATCGATCTACTCTCCCTTTCCGCACATAAAATTTATGGTCCCAAGGGCATTGGAGCTCTCTATATTCGAAGAAAAAATCCACGAGTCAGGCTCTCTCCCATTATCCATGGTGGGGGACATGAGCGGGGAATGCGCTCCGGGACTCTCAATGTGCCTGGAATTGTAGGGCTTGGAAAGGCTTGTGAAATTGTTTTTAAAAATGGCCTTGATGAAGCTCTGAAGTTTAGAAAGTTAAGGGATCGGCTGTGGGCAGGCATCCAAAAAGGTTTAGAAGATGTCTACCTCAATGGCCACCCCACTGAGCGGCTGCCTAATAATTTGAATGTCAGTTTTGCCTATATCGAAGGCGAATCGCTCATGATGGGAATGAAAGAAATCGCTGTTTCGAGCGGCTCAGCCTGTACTTCGTCAAGTTTAGAGCCTTCGTATGTTTTAAAGAGCATTGGAGTGGGAGAGGACTTGGCGCACACGAGCATTCGTTTTAGCGTAGGTCGCTTTACGACGGAAGCTGAAATTGATTATACGATTGAAAAAGTGATTCAAACTGCAAAAAAACTCCGCGACCTTTCGCCTTTGTATGAAATGGTCAAAGAGGGAATTGATATTAAATCCATCAACTGGGCAGTGCATCAGTAAAAGAGAGGAAATGATTATGGCTTATACAAAAAAAGTAATTGAACATTATGAGAATCCAAAAAATGTGGGGTCGTTAGATAAAAACTCTCCCAATGTTGGCACAGGATTGGTAGGTGCGCCCGAATGTGGCGATGTGATGAAGTTACAGGTGGAGGTCGACGAAATCACGGGTGTGATCAAAGAAGCTAAGTTTAAAACTTTTGGCTGCGGGAGCGCAATAGCCAGTTCTTCTTTGGTCACAGAGTGGGTCAAGGGAAAAACATTGGACGAAGCCCTAACCATCAAAAACACTCAAATTGTGGAAGAGCTTTCGTTGCCTCCCATTAAAATTCACTGCTCTGTATTGGCAGAAGATGCTATAAAGGCAGCGATTCAAGATTATCTAAAAAAATCCACTGGAACCCCAAGGGAGTTGAGGTCAAAATGATTTTGATGACAGACAAAGCTGTTCAAGAAATTAAAAAGATTCAATCCAATGACCCCGCTGCTAAGGATTCAAACTTGAGAGTGATGGTCAGTGGAGGTGGCTGCTCCGGGATGAGCTATAAATTGGGTTTTGACAAGGAACCCCCTGCTCCTACAGACAAAGTTTTCGAAAAAGATGGGGTTAAAGTCATCATCGATGCCAAATCTTTTCTCTACCTTTCGGGCACCGAGCTTGACTTTAGCGATGGCCTAAGTGGAACAGGATTTGTATTCACAAATCCAAATGCAAAGCGCACCTGTGGCTGCGGATCAAGCTTCTCTGTTTAATAAAAGTGGAAGACTATTTCAAAGTTTTTGATCTCTCGAGGCGTTTTCAAGTGGATCTTGCACTTCTCCAGAAAAAATATTACGAACTTTCAAGGCAGCTCCATCCCGATCGCTTTTATAGTCAAGTGGCACACCCAGGGGCCAACCCAGGTGGAGAAGCTCTAAAAAAAGCTTTAGAGAAGATGAGTTTTGTAAATAGCGCTTATCAAACTCTAAAAGACGAGCGTGCGCGAAGGTCTTATTTATTACAGCTCGAAGGTGTTGTCACACCGGAAAAAGCAGAAATCCCCATGGCTCTTACCGAAGCTTGGTTTGAGCTTCAGGATTTGATTCTTGAAAACCCCGAGCATTCTAAAGAAAAATCAGCTTTATTTTTCAAGGAGTTAGAAGCTTTTAAAAACAAACTGACACAAGAAATAACTCAGCTAGAAAGAAAATATGACGCGGTTTTAGATTGCACTCTAGAGCGAGCTCTTTTAGAGAGAATGGCAGGGCTTATTCAGAAACAAAATTATATCCAATCATTAGAAGAAGATTTTAATCGCAAAACCAACAAGGTAGAAGCACGGTGATGGACAAACGTTCGCCCCTTGTTGGAATTGATCTAGGTACTACGAACTCATTGGTGGCTATTGTTAAAAATGGGGTACCCATCATTTTAAATTCTCTTGAGGGAGAACCTTTAGTGCCATCAGTGGTCCATTTTAAAAATGGAATTCCAGAAGTAGGTTATGCCGCTAAATCTCAAAAAGTAAGAGACCCTGCTCACACTGTTTTTTCAGTAAAGCGCCTTTTGGGGAGGAGCGTTCAGGACTTGAGTGAGGCTTTAGAGCATATCCCTTATACCTTGGTGCAAGGAGATGGGATTATTCAGATTCAGGTCGAAGATAAAAAATATTCTGCAATCGAAATTTCGACCCTTATTTTAAAGGAGCTCAAAAAAGCTAGTGAAAAGGCGCTTGGGTGCGAGGTCAAAGATGCTGTGATCACCGTACCGGCTTATTTTAATGATAGCCAAAGGCAAGCCACTCGAGCTGCCGGAAGGTTGGCGGGATTCCATGTCTTACGCATCCTCAACGAACCTACAGCTGCAGCACTGGCCTATGGTTTAGACAAGAAAAAAGAAGGTGTTATTGCAGTTTATGATTTTGGAGGAGGGACGTTTGATATTTCGATTCTAAAACTTCACGGTGGTATTTTCGAAGTTTTAGCCACGAATGGAAATACCCTATTGGGGGGTGACGATTTGGATCAGGCTCTCTGTAGTGTGATAGTAAATGAAATTTCCAAGCAGGCACGCGTCTCAGCCCATGAAAATCCAGAGTTGCTGGTGAGGATTCTTGAAAGTGCAGAAAAAGCTAAAATAGAGTTGTCACAAAAAGATAAAACACAAATCGAAATCGAACTTGGAGGGGGAGAAGTCTATAAAAAAATTCTCAAATTGGCTGAATTCGAAGAAATAATCAAACCTATTTTAGAAAAAACAAAAGCTCCATGCGCACATGCATTAAAAGATGCTGGCGTGGAAGCAAGTTCATTGACTGATGTGGTGATGGTGGGGGGTCCTACGCGGCTCAGGGCTGTGCAAAAAATGGCCCAAGAAATTTTTGAAAAAATCCCAAACACTTCTATGCATCCAGACCAAGTCGTAGCACAGGGGGCTGCCATTCAGGCTGATATTTTGGCAGGAAATAATTTGGATCTTTTGCTTATTGATGTCGTTCCACTTTCTTTGGGGATGGAAACCTATGGCGGCGTCATGAATGTTCTGATCCCCAGAAATACGCGCATCCCGATGATTGCAAAAGAAAATTTTACAACCCACGTCCACCATCAGACGGGCGTAGACATTCATATTTTACAGGGAGAAAAAGAACGTGTACAAGACAATCGCAGCCTAGCTCGTTTTAAAATAGGGATCAAGCCCATGCCGGCTGGCTTTCCGAGAATCGAAGTGACCTTCTTAATTGACGCAGATGGAATACTACAAGTGACAGCCAAAGATCTACATACCGGAAAAGAGCAGTCTATCGAGGTGCGTCCGAGCTATGGTTTGAGCGAAGCACTCATCGAAAAAATGATAACTCAAGGACTCCAAAATGCCTAAGATTACTTTTTTGCCTGTTCAAAAAATAGTGGAGGTTTCTCCAGGAGAAACTATTTTAGACGTGGCAATTCAAAATGATATTCCACTCCAGCATGCCTGTGGTGGATTTTGTGCCTGCACGACCTGTCGAGTGATTGTCACTTCTGGGCAGGAACGGCTTTCTCCCATGGAAGAAATGGAGCAAGACCGACTGGACGAAGTAGGGGGTTCCAAACCCAATGAGCGTTTGGGGTGTCAGACAAAAATCATGGGAGATGTCACAGTAGAAATCGTAAATTTAGAATAGTTAGGACTCCAACCTAAAATTTGCTGACACTGAACATGAAAAGCACTAGCTCATAGACTAGACAAAAGCGCGAGTGCTCTCAGCTCTGTTCTTTGGATCAAAAGCTCTGCAATTTTGCTTTGAATGTCTCTCCTTTCGATGTCATTGGGGCTGAGCCTATTGAGTGCAGTTTCGTGTTTTAATAACGCGTCTTCGATTGATTCTAGAATTTTTTTAGGAGATAAGTGCTCAAGGTGCAGCTCAAGCGGCTTGTTTTTTTGAGTCTTTACCAGTTCCTTGGCTTGCACATCGGCTTCTGCGGAGCTCTCCTCTAGGTATTTTTTGAAAGTTTCTGTCTCTATTTGAGCTTTTTGGAGTTTAGATTTTAAGCTGTCAATTTCCTCTAAAAGGTTATCGTTTTTTTCTTTCTCGAGAGATACAAAGTTTTCGAATTCAATTTTTGAATTTTCTTGTCCATCTATTAATTTTTGGTTCTCCAGCAGGATTTTTTCTCTTTCTAAAATAAATTTCTGTTCGAGCTCTAGCTTGTGATTTTCGTATTCTTGTTTTAGGATTTGTTTTTCGAGCGTAGCTCTTTCTCTTTCAATACTTAGATTTCGTTCGAACTCAAGTTCATGTCTATTGAGTTCATTTTTTAGTGCTTTTCCCTCTGCCGTGTTTTTTTCACTTTCTCGATTTAAAATATATTCGAACTCTGCTCTGTTCCTCTCACAGTCCGCCTTAAATTTTTCTTTTTCTGATATTAATCTCTGAGAGTGTTCAGTTTCGAGTGTTTCTTTGAGTGTTTTTTCTAGTTTAATGAGTTCAGATTTGTGTTGGTTTAAATTTTCTTTGATCTTATTTTCCAGCTCCTTTATGAAAATCTGATCTTGAATTTTTTCTTGCAAGACTTTGTCGAATTCTTTCTCTCTTGCTAAGAAAGAATGAGTTTTGTTTTGCAGATTTTTAATTTCAGACTCTGAATCTCTCAGCCTCATTTCCATTTCTAAAATCTGATCCCTTAATTGGTGCTCTTTGATTTGATATTCTAAAATCGAATTTTGCAATTCGTCTTCTATTTTTTTGACATGTCCGTAGAGTTTTTCTTCGTTTTTTTGATGTTCTTTTGTTTTGATTTCATATTCTTTGAGCTTAATTTCTTGATGTTCGAAACAAGTAATGTGGGTTTGATATTCCCCCTCTATAAGCTCAATTTGTTTTCTAAATCTCTCCTCGTTGGATTGTTTCTTCGAAAGCACAAGCTTGAGTTCGTCTTCTAGTTGGACGACCTGATCAGATAGCTTGGATTCATTTGTTTGATAATTGTATAGTTTGTTTTTGAACTCTTCTCTTTCTTTTCTCTGCTCTTCTTTTTTTGAAATAAAGCGTTCTTCGATTTCATTTACCATTTGTTCGTATGCTTTTTGGGAGCGCTGTAACTCGACTTCGAATCGCCGACTTTTTTTACTTTCTTGATCGAGTCTTGATTCTAATTGATTGAGGATTGGGACTATTTTTTCTAATTGCTCTGACAATCGGGGTGGACTCTGATCTTCTGAAGTGTGTAAAGACAAAATAGTTCCTGATGGAGACTTGGGTGTCACACCTTAATTTTCGAATATATTAGAAAATTGTCAAAGGGCTAGATTTGCCTATCGGCAAAATTTTAGCTATAATGGTTCCATAGCCTTGGGGAAAAATAAATGTGGCGTTTAGTTTTTTTCTTACTCATTAATGTGATAGCTTGTGTGTTGACAGCGCATGCTGGCGAAACCTTTACTTTTCGAATTCCAGGTGACCCAGAGACTCTAGATTGGAACAAAGCTCATACTCCAGTAGAGACTTACTTGCTCATGAATCTGATGGAAGGACTTGTGAGTTTAGATGCAGAGCTTCGTGTTGTTCCAGCTTTGGCGGAAAGCTGGTCCCTTGGAGAGGATCAGAGAACTTATACCTTTAAACTTAAAAAAGGAGTGAAATGGTCTGACGGCGAGTTTTTGAAGGCTGAACATTTTGTCTACAGCTGGAAAAGGCTTTTGTCTCCACTGACAGCGTCTTCTTATGCCTATTTTCTTTTTGATATAGAAGGGGCAGAGTGGTTTCATAAAGGAATAGTAAAAGACTTTGACGCGGTTGGGGTCAAAGCTTTGGGTGATCATACTTTACAGATTAAGCTCTCTCGCCCTGTGTCTTATTGGCTTTATATTCCCAGCTTTTGGGTTACTTTTCCGCTTCGTAAAGACGTGGTCGAAAAACACGGTGCAAGTTGGGAAAAGCCTGGACGTATGGTGAGTCTTGGACCCTATGTTTTATCGGCATACGATCATGGTCTAAAAATAGAACTCAAGCAAAATCCACATTATTATGGAAGCCGCGGCAATATAGACCTTATACGGGCGTTGATCATCCAGGAAAACGATGCGGCGCTAAAACTCTATGAGCAAGGAAAGCTGGATTTGCTGACCGATTTGTCGATCGAAGATCTGAAAAAACACTCTCAGCACAAAGATCTCAAAAGGTTTCCCTATTTGAGAACATCCTATTTAGGTTTTTTGGTAAAAGGTTTTCCTATTTCTAATCTCAGAGTGCGAAGAGCTATTGCAATGGCTTTGGATAAAAAGAAAATTTCGCATATTTTAATGGGCGGGCAAGAAGTTGCACATTCTTTTGTGCCTCCACCGTTGATGGGGTTTTCTCAAAAGATTGGGATTGAATTTAATCCAAGCCGTGCCAAAGCAGAGCTGCGGGCCAGTGGAGTCGATTTGTCTCATTCCTTGAGTCTCGATTTTATTGTTCAAAATTGGGATAAACCCCTTTTGTTAGCACGCTTTATTCAAAGTGAGCTTAAAAATAATTTAGGTATTGAGGTCCGAATTCAGGCGCTTGAGAATAAGGAGTATCGTGCCCAGTTAGAGCTTAGAAATACCGCATTTTATATAGAGAGTTGGAGTGCAGACTACCCTGATCCTGATAATTTTATGTCTGTTTTTTTAAGTACTTCTGGAAATAATCGAACGTCTTGGAGCCAGGAAGAGAAATTTGACCGGAAAATTTTGGAGGCTCGTAATCTCAAAAACTCTAAAGATCGCACAAAAATTTACGAAGCCACTCAAAAATTTCTTTTAGAAGAAGAAGTGGTGCTTGTGCCTCTTTATTATGAGCCTCTATTGGCTCTTGTCAAACCGGATATAAAAAATCTGATCATCAGCCCACTCAATTATTTATTTATCAAACAGGTGAGCCGTGGAGGTGATTAAACCCTCCTGATCTATTTGAAAGGGAAGGTGTAAAATTTTAAAGTCGGAGAATTTTTTAATCAGTTTATCTTTGAGTTTTGGATCTGGATTAGGGAAGTAGACAAAAAAGCAGCCTCCCCCTCCTGCTCCGCAAACTTTACTGCCACATTGGGGATCTAATTGTGAAGCAGTCGCAAATGCTTGATCGATTTCGGGGGTGCTTATGCCAGGGGCTAGGGTTTTTCGATGTCTCCATTCTGCTCGAATGGCGCTCCCCACTGCAGACCAGTCTTCTGCAATGAGAGCGTTTTTTAATTCCAAGGTCACATCCGAAATGTTTTGAAACGAGTTTCGAATCGAAGGTGAGTTTTCTAGAAATCCCTTAAAAAGTTCCCAGTTGTTCCACCCAGAGTTTCGAGACCGTCCTGAGTAAAATAGTAAAAGCCTACTGGCGATTTTTTCTGCCAGTTTAGAGCTCATGGGTATTCTTTCAATTTTAGGAGTTTTCCAGTTTAGTGACTGGAGTCCCCCATACGTAGCAGCATAATAATCTTGTAATCCTGCAGGAGTTCTAATGATTTGAGTTTCCGTGTCTCTCACAATGGTGATGAGGGTTTCTAAGTCAAAATCTTCTTCTTTCCCGAAGAGAATTTTGTCCAGCTCCAAAAAAGCTCCAAGAATGGCTACGCAAAGAGCGGAGGACCCCCCCAGGCCAGCTCCCGCGGGGCTTTTGCATTCGGTGGATAGGGTGAGGTCTTTTTTTTCAAGAATCGAGTAAAGAGAAGGATGATTTGAAATCAAAAATTCAAAAAGCTTAAAGTGTATCTCCAAAGAGGGAGGAAGTTTTAGAGTCTTGATTTGAGTGATCAAAAACGAAGTCATTTCGTTTTGATCCAGTGATTTTAAAACAATCTTTCCACTTCCAGATTTTAAAGTAATTTTAGTTTCAGCATAGAGGTTGATCGCTAAGTTTATGGTGAGCGGGTTTTTTAGAAATAAATAGAGTGGCCAAATATCTAATGTTCCGCCCGAGAGATCAATCCGAGCGGGTGCGCGTGAGCTAATCTCAATGTCAGTGGTCATGTTCGAGGTAGCCGATGTAGGGGAGGCCCCGGTATTTCCCAGCATAATCAATGCCATAGCCAACGACAAATTCTTTTCCAATTTTAAAACCAAGGTAATTTACATCGATCTCAGTTTTAAGGCATTCCGGTTTCATTAAAAGAGCACAGCTTTTGATGGAGGCCGGTTTTCTAGCTTTGAGTAAGTTCATCATGTAGGAAAGGGTCAGTCCTGTATCTACAATGTCTTCGAATAAAATTACATTTTTTTTCTCAAGAGGCTCATGGATATCTAAGGTCAGTTTGACTTCTCCAGACGAAGTCATTTTATTCCCATAACTTGACACGCCCAAAAATTCGCAAGTGATGGGCAAATCAATCCGTCGGATCATGTCAGCAAAGAAAATAAAACTTCCTTTGAGGACACAGATTGCAGTGATTTCCTTGTCGTGATAGTCGTGGTTGATTTCTTGTGCTAATTCTGAAATACGAGCTTGAAGTTTAACTTCTGGAATTAAAATTTTAGACGTATGCATTGTTCATGACCTCTCCAAATCCACCGCCCCCAGGGACGATGTAGTGTTTATCATTTAATCCTCTTTCGCGATCCCAAAAGGTTCCGGGGATTGAATCCAATACTTCTGGAGGCGAAAGTCCTCTATCTAATCGAATAGCATAAACAATAAGGTCCGGGTGTACTTTTTTAACATTTTTTAAATATTCTGGTGTGACAATACAGTGTAAGGCAATAAATTTACTGGGTTTTCCTTTGGACTTGTAGAGAGAAAGAGCTTCGATGAGAGTGGCTCCCGTAGCACCCATGGGGTCTGGGAATAAAACAATGGCGTCTTTAATTGAGCCCCCGATTTTATGCCCAGAAACTTTACTGCCAGTTACTTTTTCTTGTTCGTCAGTCGTGCGGCCAATGCTAATATGATCTTGGCGAACCTTGTGTGGGTTCATAAAATAATTAAGCGCATTGTAACAAAGGTGAGAGGGAAGTGTGCCTGCTCGAGCCAAATTTACGGAGACAATGGGGATTTCAGAAGAAAGCAGGGGCGCCTCAAAAATACCTTCCAGATGAAATGCGCCCATTCGGGTCCTTACTTTTTTCCACTGCAGTGGAAACTCCTGGTTCACTACTATTTTTAGAAGCGAAGTGTAGAGAGTAGTGACCAGTTCATTGATGAGGGGCTGAGTGGTTGACTCTGCGCAAAGTTGAGCCAAGTGTGAGAGCAAAAAGGGATCAGCCAAAATATGGTATTGTGGACCATACTTATGTTCCGTTTCGGAGAGCTGAAATTTTAGTTTATGATATTGTGAGTCCATTGTGTTCCAGGGTGTGTTTTAGGGTGTGTTCTAGGGCATGCTCTTGGGTTTCTGAGTTTGATCGAGGCGAGGGCTCGTGGCAAAATCGGCAACGGGCTTCGTACATTTCTTTCCCCCCAATTTGTGGCACTTGAGTTTTTGTGGCAGCGGAGTTCCCTTGTGCAGTGAGTTTTTGAGTACGGGTGGCTGGATTTCCACAGGTCATGCAGATCGCAGTGAGTTTTGTAACTTGCTCAGCTACTGCTAAAAGTTTAGGGATGGGGCCAAAAGGTTGTCCTCTAAAATCCATATCTAAACCCGCTAAAATAACTCGAATCCCACGGAAAGCTAGTTTTTGAGCAGTTTCTACAATGGATTCATCAAAAAATTGCACTTCGTCTATTCCTACCACTCGAGTGTTGTCTTCAAGATATTTTAAAATATCTTTGGATTTTTGAATCGGCTGGGATTCAATCCGATTGGAATCATGGCTTTGGACATGGTTTTTGCTGTAACGGTGGTCGACTGAGGGCTTAAAGACTTGCACTTTTTGTTTTGCAATTTGTGCACGTTTAAGCCTCCGAACGAGTTCTTCGGTTTTTCCGCTAAACATGCTCCCACAGATGACCTCTATAAATCCAGGCAGTGTTTTATGGAACATACCATCTGTTTAGCTTAAATTCTCAATTTTTGGAATAGAGGAGAAACCCTCCCTCACGAATAATTTTACTAAATTGTGAGTCCTCCTCCATAATTCGACACCCATGGCCATTTTTACTCAGGCTTTTCTTAGTTAGGGTGCTCCCATTCAAAGTGACAATAAATGTCTTGGATCTTGTTTGTGCAACCAAAAATTTCCTGAATAAAAGGATGTTTTCCAAATATTTTTTCAATTCTTATGGCGGCAGATGGGTGTGGGGCGGTTTCGTTATGATCTAAAAATTCGTCATCTTCGCAGAGGTCTCGCACGGCATTTGTTGCGGCTTGAAAGAGTTGATTTTGATCAAATTCGGTATTGTATTTTTTTAGAGCCAGGGCTGTGATTTGTACAGCTATCCAATCTGCAAAGGTCTCAGAAAGCTGGTCATTTTTGCCACATTCTTTTCTGTTTTTAGAGACCTCAATCAAGTTTTGATACAAAAAACACGCAGTGAGTTTGTCATAAGAAGGCAGCGAAACATGGAGCATTCTCAGTTCGCAGGGATCGATGGAATGGGCAAACTCGTGTGCCATAGAAAAAATCATATTGAATCGAGATTGGACGCTCACGAGATAAGCGCCGCCCACTCTTAGCCTCGTTGAGTGATTTTTTAGGCGTTCGTAAAAAATATTATTTTTTGTAAAAAGATCCGGCTCGTCTGAGTAAACCTGTGCCGGTGGAGGTAACTCTAAAAGAGTATTTTGAATTCTTCTCCTTAAAAATAGCTTTTCTTTTTTAGAAAAAATAGTTTCTTTTTGGCTGTCTAAAAATCTAATCAGAGCATTTTTGACAAAGTCATAGGCCGACACAATGCGTTGCCTTCGCTTGGGGGTGTAAATTTTATTTACAAAGAGTTCGTCGACTTCCTCAAGTGCCAAATTTGGATTTTCTCTGAGGATGTCTTGATAAGTTTTTAAGGCAATAATCTCGCCATGGATATCGGTTTTAACAGATCCAGTGGGGTCGTTAGTGTCTTTTTTGAGCTGACAAATAGTTTTATAAAAATCCGAGCAAAAAATATTTTCTGGTTTTGCGTAAGAAGGGGAGTCTTGTGAGGTTTGTGTTTTTGGTAGTTTTAGGGGCAACTCTAAGGACAACTCTGGAGTGACTAAGGGGTGCTTGCAATGGCGAATGAGCACAAGGGCTACTAAAGTCAGAATTCCGTATAAAATGAGAATGATCGTTCGAGCTCTCATGTAAGAGCAACCCCATCCCGGATTGTCTGTCAGACATCTGGGTTAGCTAAAAAATGCGGAAAATATTTTAAACATTCCTAATGCAAAAACAGAGACCCCTAGGATGATTATCGCAAATAAGATAAGACTTGGGAATACTCCGATAAGAATAGCGCGGCTTATTGAAACCGTGTGGACTTCTTTGATGGCGAGTATGACAAGCAGTGGACTCCAAAGTAAAAAGATGACGGGTCCTACCCCAGGAAGGGCTGCAAATATTGCAGGCGCTATGGAGTAACAGACGATTCTCAGAGAAGACTCAAAGCTCACCTGTTTTGATATAAAAAAACGAGAAGCTACAAAGATCCAAAGGCTTGTATAAAAAATACTGCAGGCGCTCAAAAAAGGATCCAAAAGAAAAAGTCCCAAGTCCCAATCCCACTTTCCAGCTAAAAAGCTGGAGTCTGTTTTTAAAAAATCAATAAACAGAGCTTTCTTTAAAAATCCACCCGAGGAGCGAAAAAATAGAGAATTTAGTAAATAACCCAATCCAGCACCTAGCCAGTGAGTAAACAAGGCAAATGCAAGAGGATTGCTCCACCCTCCTTGAACTGACATTTTTCTAAAAAAATGAGAGGGATTCAAGAGGATTTCTTTGAGGAGTGCCCAGTATTTTTGTAGGGGCGAAAAAACAGGATCTTGAATTAGAGCTAAGTTATAAGAACAACTTGGGCAAAGCAAGGTTGTGGTGTTGAGAGAGGTTCCGCATTTTGGGCATTGGTCCATTCTTCAAGACATACTTGAATCTGCTGATAAAATCAATCTATCAGACCACTACTTCTTTGTGGGTGAAGTGGCGGCTACTGGGACTGGTTTTGCTTTTTTGAAGAAATCAGCATTCCAGGGGAGGGAGTCTTTGAGAGCAGCATCGAGTAGAAAAGCTTCTTGCCTTTGAGAGTTTAAATTTCTGACATAAAGTTTTTCACTGTTTTTCCAGAATAAAAACTTTCTTTTACTCGTCTCTTTTTCGTCTCCAAAGTTCACCTGAAGACCTGAGTCTTCGCCTGTAGGTATGGAGCTACTTTGTAAAAACTCTAGAATTTTAGTGCCCGAAAGTTTATCTAAAAGAGCATTGACTTTGTCGTTGTCAATTTCTTCTTGAATTTCTTTTTGCAGAGCGAGCGATTTCCACTTCGAATCTTTTTGCTGAAGATTTAAAGCTTTATTGCCGATTGGATTTCCTAGAAATTCCAGATTTTTGATGTTGTATCGCTCTAAACTTGTAATGAGTTTTGCAAGCCTTAAGTCCTTCACTGTTTTTTCAAATTTATTTTTGGCAGAAGTATCCAACTCAAAGAGGGGATCAAAGCCCGACGAAGTCGCATAGAGCGCTTCAAGCTTGGTTATTTTTTTTATAGTGGATTTTTTTTCATAAATTAAAAGAGTGGAAACAAGGGGCGGTTTTTTCTCTTTTTCTTGCCCTGCAGTGGTCATGCTTAGCATCGCAAAGAGAGTGGCCCCTTTGAGAGTGTCTTTTGCTTTGGGGTCGTCTTTATTCTCTGAGGGAAACTGTTTTGCACTGAGGTGTACGATACCGCCGAGAAGGCTGTCAATTGCGTCTTGATCTCCTGGGAGTTCGTCTGTTTTATCTTGGGTTTTATCTTGGATTTTATCTTGGATTTTGTTTTGGGTTTTGTTTTTGACTTTATTTTGCAAGAGCCACTGCCCGTCTTTTTTCAGTGCGGTAAAGTGCTCTTTTTCAGTTTTGAGTTCAAATTTTTGAACTTCTGATACATTCAAATCCGCTATTTTTTTATCTCTCCAGTAGGTTAAGTCGTGGTCAAAGTTGCTCTTAAAATAACTCGGTGTGAGTAAAACTTTTTTTGAATCTTTTCCAGATAAAGTAAAGATAGAATCCCCAATGGGATGGGTTTCTCCAAAAAAGGTAGTGAGTGTTTCACCTGAGGCGGTTTTGACTTCAATTTTTCGGGTAGGTGTGTCTAGTTTATAGTCTTTGAGGAGAGCCTTTCTTTTTTCTTCTGTCTCAGTATCTAGGTCAATAGTCTGGTTAGCCGAGAGGTATTGCAAGGAACTTAAAAAAGAATTGAGATTGGCTGAGTCCGCTTTTAGTTTGAGCGGTGTGGTGAGCTCCCATTTTGACTGATCTGAGGGTTTGCAAAGTTTAGAGTCTTTAGAACTTAGGTCTAAACACTTAAACGCAAATACTCTGTCTGCGTCTATGATTTTGATAGAGTCAATTTGAACTTCTTTGATTTTGACAACCTTTTTAGCCTCTTCCTGTTTTTCTTCTTGCTTGGGTTTTTGTGTATTGACCAACCAGTAAGCAGCAGAGCTGAAAACAACAAGCACTAATGCTAAGATAAAGGGTTTAATCCAATTGAGCTTTGCCATAAATCAGCCTACATTTTTCGTCGAACAGCCCAAAGAACAACGCCACCGCTCGCTGTTAAAAAGGGAATGATGAGAAAGGTCAGCCAAAAAACTAAAGTCGCTTGTTTCTGAGAAAGTTCTATTTTCCCTGTGCCTTCTTCTTTAGCTCGAATAGAAATCAAACTCTCGTCTTCCATGAGCCAACTCACTGAGTTTAAAAAGAAGTCGGAGTTTCCCCCATTTTTACCAAAAGTATTGTTGGCAAATTGAGAGGTTCCAAAAACCACGAGGCGTGTTTTTTTGGTGGCCTTTGAGTCTTTGAGTTTTCCCTCTGCAGCCACAGCCACATTGAGGGGACCTACTTTGTCCCGGCCTTGAACTTTTCTGACTTTTCCACTGGATAATTCTTTCATGTCAGGTACGGCCCAACTGCTGGGGAGTGTTTGAGCAAGCCAGTGCAATGTCATCTCTGGGGGAGCTCCCGGAATGATTTCAAGTGGCATGCTCAGTGGAAAAAAACTTTGGAGTTGAAAGTCTTTTGTGATCGCGTTTTCGCGTGAGTAAGATTGAATCATAGGTACAGAGGCATCAATGTTAAACATTTTTGAAATAGGGTCCACAATCAATGCTTTGATGGGTTTGATATGCCATTCTTCTAAGACCGGATAGAGGTCTGAGGAGTAGTCTTCGCCTTTCATATTCATGTCAAAAGCCAGGGCAGCCCTTCCGCCCCCAGCCAAATAATCCTTAATGAGTTTTACTTCTTGTGGAAAAAATCCTTTGGATGGCCCTAAAATGGCGATCATGTCACATTTTTCTGGAATCTTTCCCTCTTGGACTAAGTTGAGTTCACTGAATTCGTAGGATTGGTTGGTGACCCCTTTTTTAATGAGCTCGTACCCATCAGACTCCGTTGAGTTAAAATTTCTCTCGCCATGTCCTGTCACTGAGCACAGGGTAGGGGGTTTTTCCTTGAGAAGCTTCATGAGAGAGTTTGTAACTTTTTCCTCGTTGGGGTCTTCTATTTTTTGATCCCGGTTTCCTACAGTAAGTTGCAGTGAGCCATATTTTTTGACTCCCACTTGCTTGACTCGCATGGGCTCTTTGTCTGGATCTACATATTCGACCTCGAATTTTGAATTGAGCGTTCTGTAATTGTCCAAAAGTTGCTTAGATTGCTCTCGTTCTTGAGGGCGGGTAAAAGAGACCGCTTTGACAGGTGTTTTCAGGTCTTTGACAATTTTCTTAGTCTGATCCGAAAGGGTGTGAATTTTATTTTTAGTCAAATCCCACTTAAAAGGATAGTGAAAGGAGACATAGTTTAAAACAATCACAATAGAAATCACAAGCGCCGAAGTGACAACTGAATAAAATCCAAAAGCCATGGCACGACTTTTGAGGGCTAGTCTATTTTGCTGGATGAGCATTCCAAATGATAGAAGGACTAAAACGAGTAAAGTAACAATGAGCCATGGGGTGTCTTGATAAGCTGTTTTTGCAATAAAAAGTCCCATGACCAAAAATAGAGATAGTATCCAAAGGACAGGTTTTTTATAATCCATGGTTAATTACCTCCACCTATACGAATCTAAAATGCGATGGCTTAAAAAGAGTCCGACAAAAATAAATGACACGTAATAGACAATGTCGGAAGTGTTCAATATCCCTTGGCTAAAGTTCGAAAAATGACTGATCAGAGAAAGGTAAGTAAAAATCTCTCCCCAAAAACTTCCAGCAGAATGGGCAGCCCAATTGATAAGCCAGAAGAAAATAGCGGCCGAAAAGGTGAGTGCTCCTGCCACGATCTGATTTTCAGTCATCGTAGAAAACAAAACCCCCACAGCCAAGTAACATCCACCTAAGAGCAAAGTGCCAACATAACTACAAAAAATAGGCCCCAAGTCAGGATTGCCTGTGAGGTAGAGAACCGCAGGGTATACTAACGTCAGTCCGACCATGATGGATACAAAAAGTAACGAAGAGAGGTATTTCCCGAGAACGATTTCAAAAAGCTTTACAGGAGAGGTGAGTAAAAGCTCAAGCGTGTGAAGTTTTTTCTCCTCAGCAAAAAGTCGCATGGTGATAAAGGGCGTGAGAAAAAGTAAAATCACATTCATGTTTCCAAAAAGGGGGCGAATAATGCCATCCGTGATGGACATGGCTTTGGAATTAAATTGCTGAAAACGCATGCCTTCTTGGTTAAAATAAAAAAGAATATTAAAAAACATCCACCCCATAATGCCCATAAAAGCTGCAATGATGATGTAGGCAATGGGGGAGGTAAAATAATTTCTAAAATCACGGTAAGCAATAGTCCAAATTTTTTTCATACTCGACCTCCTGTCTGTGTTTGCAATGTCATAGTGAAACCTCTGGGATGGCCTGGCTAGAGGGGATAGAGAGATGGGGTTCGTCTGTGGTGAGTTGCAAGAAGACTTCTTCGAGACTGATTTTTTCTGAGCTAAATTCTAAAACTCCCATTCCTTTTTGAACAGCTGTTTCCACAATTTTGTCTCGGATTTCTTTAGATTGAGGTTCAATTTCGATGACAATTTTGGGGCCTGAAGCCACTGCTCCTTTGACTCCCGGAAGATTTCTGATGGAGGACAATCCATCCGATGAGGGAGTTTTTACTGTAAGGGAGTAAATCAGGCCTTTTTTAATCCGTGAGGTGAGGCCCTCCAAGGTATCTTCGCCCACAATCCTCCCCTTGTTGATCACGATGATCCTTTGGCAGGTGGCCGTGACCTCTGGCAAAATATGGGAACTTAAAATGACGGTGTGATCCCCACGTAAGCTCTTAATGAGCTCTCGAATTTCGATGATTTGCTTTGGGTCTAGTCCAATCGTAGGTTCGTCTAAAATAAGTATTGCTGGATTGTGCACTAAAGCTTGTGCAAGCCCCACGCGCTGCTTGAATCCTTTTGACAGATTTCCAATGAGTCGATTTTGCACATCGGTTAGAGAGGTTTTGTCGAGGGTTGTCTTGACTGCTTTGCTGAGTGCGGAATTGGGAACTTCGTGGAGTTTTGCGGCATACTCAATATAATCTTTGACTCGCATTTCGTTATAAACGGGGGGTGTCTCCGGGAGGTAACCGACTTTTCTTTTGACTTCTAGGGGTTGGTCAAAAACATCGAAGCCTGAGAGGACAGCGTTTCCGCTCGTCGCAGGCATAAAGCCTGTCAAAATTTTCATTGTAGTCGTTTTTCCAGCGCCATTTGGGCCCAAAAAGCCGACGATTTCTCCTTTTTTTACTTCAAAACTAAGATCATCAATGGCGGGCCTTATTCCATACATTTTGGTCAGATGAGAAACTTTAATCATGTATAAACCTCTAACTCCGTTTTGTTTTTTCTGGATTATAAAAATTCTGGATGAAATGTCAAGAGCGTTTTTTTATGCGCTCTCTGCTGCCCCTGTGATCGGGTCACTAGAGGACTCAGGGATTTCCTCAGATAATACAAGGACGGGCCTTTCGCCTTTGAGGATGACGTTTTGAGTGATGAGGCATTTTTTGACGTTTGATTTTGCAGGCAACTCGTACATGATTTCGAGCATGGATTGTTCTAAGATGGCCCGTAAACCTCGGGCACCGGTATTTCTTTTGAGAGCTTCCTTGGCCACGGCTTGAATTGCGGTTTCATCAAATTCAAGTTGGATGCCATCGTATTCGAATAATTTTGTGTATTGTTTAATGAGTGCATTTCTGGGGCGTTTTAAGATTTCAATCAGTGCGATTTCGTCAAGTTCATCGAGTGTTGCAATGACGGGGAGTCTCCCTACGAACTCTGGGATAAGTCCAAATTTGATCAAATCCTCGGGTTCAACTTGGGACAAGAGTTGTCCCAACCCCTCTTGGGATCGGGAGGAGATATTGGCATGCATTCCTAAACTTCGTTTCCCTTTTCGAGAAGAGACCACTTTGTCCAAGCCCACAAAGGCCCCTCCACAGATAAATAAAATATTGGAGGTGTCAATTTGCATGAACTCTTGTTGGGGGTGTTTTCGGCCTCCCTTCGGAGGGACATTGGCTGTGGTGCCTTCGATAATTTTGAGCAAGGCCTGTTGAACTCCCTCTCCACTCACATCTCTTGTGATCGAAGGATTTTCGCTTTTTCTAGAAATTTTATCGACCTCGTCAATGTATATAATCCCTCGCTGAGCTCGTTCCACATTGTTTTCACAGCTTTGCAGAAGGCTTAAAAGCATGTTTTCGACATCTTCGCCTACGTACCCAGCCTCCGTCAAAGTCGTGGCATCAGCCATGGCAAAGGGCACATTGAGCAATTTGGCCAAGGTTTGGGCCAATAAGGTTTTGCCCGTGCCGGTGGGGCCAATGAGCAAGATATTGCTTTTAGATAATTCGACGCCTTCTCTTTCCCTTGTTTTTTTATCTCCTTGGTGATGGATCCTCTTGTAGTGATTGTAGACAGCCACAGAGAGAATTCTTTTTGCGCGTTCTTGCCCAATGACGTACTCGTCTAAAATGGATTTAATTTCTCCAGGCTTTGGAATTCGGTCAGCTGGACGCGGGGCTCCTCCCTTTCGTCCCTCTTCTGAGATGATATCGTTACAGAGTTCTATGCATTCGTCACAGATATAGACGGTAGGGCCCGCAATGAGTTTTTTGACTTCTCTTTGGTTTTTTCCACAAAAAGAACAGCTTAAATTTCCGAAACCCTCTCCGTAGCGTCTTTGGTCCATAGGTTTTCCCTAATTAAATCATCCCATGTTTTTCTACGACTTTATCAATCAAACCATACTCCACGGCTTCTTGACTGGACAAGTAATTGTCTCGATCCGTGTCTTTCATGATTTGTTCCATGTGTTTGCCTGTGTGTCTAGCTAAGATTCCATTAATTTTATGTTTTAAATAGAGTATCTCTTTGGCTTGAATTTCGATGTCCGAGGCCTGCCCTTTTGCTCCACCCAGGGGTTGGTGGATCATAATTCGACTATTGGGTAAACTATAGCGTTTTCCTTTAGTGCCAGCAGTGAGCAGCAGGGCTCCCATGCTTGCCGCAAGGCCAATACAATAGGTCGAGACATTGCACTTAATGTATTGGATGACATCATAAATTCCTAATCCTGCAGTAACTGATCCTCCGGGAGAATTGATATAAAGGTGCACGTCTTTGTCCGGGTCCGAAGACTCTAAGAAAAAAAGTTGTGCGACAATAAGATTGGCGACAATGTCATTGACCTCAGTTCCAAGAAAAATAATCCGATCTAGAAGGAGCCTAGAATAAATATCATATTGACGTTCTCCACGAGGAGTTTGTTCCACAACAATAGGGTTCGGGATATAGCTGTTTGCATTAAAACCCACCAGATCAGGTTGATTGAGACGAGATGGAATTTTTTTATCCGAAAAATAATCAAACATGCTTTTTAGTATACATGCCTTAGCTCAAACTTGCATCGGGCGAAATTAAATTTTTGTCGGATTCTGAATTTTTTCCCGCTTCTAGGCATTCCAAATATCCAAGCACCGCCCCTCTTAGCTCTTCAAGACTCAGCTCAGAAGTATTTAAGTCCTTAGTATTTAAGATTTTTATAATTTCAGCATGGACCCAAAGTGGTGGTAACCCAGTGAGTTTGATCAGTTCTTCTATTAATTCTGGACCGGATAGCTCTTCTTTTTTGGAGACGTCCATTTCTCCCTCCCCACTCAAGTATAGAAAGGGCCATTTAAAAACAGCAAGTTTTTTTTTCTTTTTCAGAAATTCTTTATTTGCGGAGTGTCACAGAGGTGACAGTGACAGAGGTGACAGAGGCTAAAATGAGGGCTCCCCCTAGGCATTGGATGAGGCTCAGTCGTTCTCCTAAAAAGGCATAGCCTAAAAATGCCCCCATCAGCGGTTGGATAAACAAAGTGAGGGACAAATTTGCGATAGGGGTTTTAGGGAGTATGGTCAGCCAATAGACGTACCCAATGGTAGTTCCGATAAAACCCATGACAAAGATGGCGAGGCTATTTTTAAAGTCGAGCAAAGAAAAATCAGGGAGTCCTTCTGTAAAGAGGGTGATTGGTATAATAAGGCAGACCCCTATCAGTAAGATGGTCCCAAAGATCGAAAAAGGAGGGTAGCGTTTGAGAAGTTTTACTCCTAGGACAGAAAACGAAGCCTCGCCAGTAAGGGATAAAAGCAAAAGTAAATTTCCCTTCAAAGACGAATGGGTTCCAGTTGGATCAGCAGATTGAGAAAAAGGCAGCCAGTTTGTGTGTTTATGGATTTCGATAAGTAATAAGAAACCTAAAATAGCGAGCGCATAAGCAAGAACATTTCTAAGTCCCAGCGCTTGATTCAAAAAAATCCAAGCAAAAAAAACAGTGGCCAAAGGTTCCATGGCGATAATGAGAGCATTGTCCGTGGCTCTTGAGTTTGAGAGCCCTGACATTTGGAGCAAGGACGAAAAACAAAAGACGAAAAAACCCATTAGAAATATTTTAAACCAGTCTCCCCCACTGATTTTTTGAGGTAAATTCCACAAAAAAGGGGGACCCAACTCAGTTTTTGAGGTTTTTAAAAGAGTGGAATAGAGCCAAAAAGTAGCCAAAGCAAAGCTGTAACGAAAAAAAGCGACTTGAAAGGGCTGAAAGCTTTGCATTAAGAATTTAGCAATCGTCGGGTGCGCGGCCCAGATACAATTGATCACAATAAAAAATAAAAGATTCTTTTTTGACATGAATTTTGGTCTTATAGGATTAAGGGGGGATCAGCAATGCCCAAACTCAAAGCGAAGTCTGTAAAAGAATCTATTGTCACCATGGCCGAAATCGTATTGCCTTCTTATGCCAATGCGCTCGGAACCATTTTTGGGGGTCAAATTATGTGTTGGATGGATATTGCGGCTGCTATTTCAGCTGGGAGGCATGCACGAAAAGTGGTGGTCACAGCGTCTTTCGATGGACTCCATTTTATAGCGCCAGTCAAAGTCGGACAAGTGGTGCATCTCAAAGCGATGGTCAATTATGCTTCTAGGACATCAATGGAAGTAGGTGTGCGAGTAGAGGCTGAGGATTTAGTGAGCGGCAATATTGTCCACACGGCTTCGGCTTACACAACTTTTGTGGCCCTAGATGATGCCGGAAAACCCACCCCTGTGCCGGCTCTCATTCCAGAAACTCCAGAGGAGAGAAGGCGCTACGTGGAGGCTCAGAAGCGCCGGGAATCTCGAATCCGATTGGCTAAGGAGCTGAGAAAGGGGTGAGTTTATATATCATGATTTAAAAATGGCGTGTATTTTAAAATCATGGTAATAATTAGAGTAGAATTAGAAAGGAGAGAGAGAGATTCCTGTGATACACCGAGTGCTAAAACCCTCTTTGAGTAGCAGTTTCTTTCTATTCGGAGCCAGAGGCACTGGGAAAACCACTTTTTTAAGAGATGAGTTTTTTAGCAATCTCAAACCGAAACTTCATATTAATCTTCTACATTCACATGAGTATGATTTATTTTTAAGAAATCCAGAAGAACTCTTGCATCGCCTAAAACAGATTGAAAATAAAAAAGGGGCTTGGGTTTTTATTGATGAAGTACAAAAATTACCCTCACTGTTAGATATTGTCCAAGATCAAATTGAGACTCATGGATTTAAATTTGCTTTGACAGGATCCAGTGCCAGGAAACTCAAAAGAGGCTCAGCAAATTTGCTTGCGGGCAGAGCTTTTGTTTATCGCCTGTTTCCATTTACTTCAATAGAGCTAAAAAATCGATTCTCGCTCCAAGATGTGCTGGAGTGGGGCTCTCTTCCAAAAATTTACGAATTTCAACCTCACGATAGAATAGAGTACTTGCAATCCTATACTCAAGTCTACCTCAAGGAGGAAATCTTAGAAGAACAATTAGTACGAAAAGTGGTTCCATTTCGGCAGTTTCTAGATGTAGCGGCCCAGTCGTCTGGGAAAATTATTAGCTATTCTAATATTGCACGTGATTGTGGGAGTGATCCGGTTTCAGTGAGAAAATATTTTGAAATTTTAATCGATACACTCATTGGATTTGAGCTTCAGCCTTTTCACGAGTCTATTCGAAAAAGACAGAGAAAAAACCCAAAATTTTATTTTTTTGATCTAGGCATAAAACGAGTTTTGGATGGTACTCTTGGTATTCCTATTGTGCCATCTACAAAACAGTATGGGGACCACTTTGAACACTTTCTCATTCAAGAAATCATTCGGCTTTGCTCCTATCGAAGAAAAAATTGGAGCTTTTCATATCTGAGAACGAAAGATGACGTAGAAGTGGATCTTATTATTGAACGCACGGGGCTCCCAAGGGCTTTAATTGAAATAAAATCTACCTCTAGGCTTGAAAAGCAACACCTTTCTTCATTTTTAAAAATTTCTAAAGATTTTAGAAAATCAGAACGCTTTTGCTTTTCGAATGACCCTCATCCCAAAAAAATTGAAAATATGGAGTGCCTACCTTGGGTGGATGGTTTAAAGGCATTGGATTTAAGTTAGGGACTCTGGGAGAGGGTTCATGTTTTTGGAGTGGGGGGTTAAATTTCTAAAATCCTATGCAGCGATTTGACTGTCATCCCAGTCTGGAAAGAGGAGAACCGCTGGGTGGACATGAAGCACTTGGGCCAATGCTTTTGTTCTCTCTACCCCCAACTGGATGCGATTACTTTCTAAGCTAGAAATAGTTGCTTGGGTTAGACCCGATCGAAGGGCGAGTGCGCTTTGAGTGAGCCCATTTTTTTCTCTCAAAATAGAGAGCATTTCACCTGTACTTAATCTTGTTCGGGAAACTGCTTTGGTGAATTCTTGTACTAAAGCCTTTTTAACCTTTTTTCCGATAGTCATGCGGAGTTACCTCTAAAATTTTAATCTGAACAAGATTTTCAAATACTGCGTAGATGACCCGCCACTGGCTGTTGAGCCAGGAACTTCGGGCGCCTTGCCATTGGCCTTTCAGGGGGTGATCGTGGTAGCCTGGAATCACTCGGATAGCCGTTGGCCCTGAAAGTTCAATAACTCTGCGCCAAGCTTCGTATTCCTTTAAAATATGTTTTGGACACCTGTCGAGTTGTTTTATTGCGGCTCTACTTTCAACAACAACCCACATCATCTTTTTGTAATATTACTTATAAATAATGTCAAGAGCAAAAATGTACGAATCCTACTTTGCTGTTGAACCCGCGGTGGCCCAATTCCCACGTAGCTGAGAGGAAAAATGTGTTTTGCTTAAGACAAAATAGTGATATAATCGTTCTAGGTTAGAACGATTTATGGAACTAGTTGAAACTATTAAAGAAATTGAAAAAATCCAAGCCCGGCAGTGGGCGGCGTTGCCCGGAAAATTAAGACCTTACTTTGAAGTGCCCAACTTAGATTCTAGGGGTGTGCTTGTTGTAGGGGCAAGGGGGGTTGGAAAAACAACCTTTCTTTTACATAAAACAAAGGATCTCCCGTTTCTCTATGTTTCAGTAGATTTGCCTTGGATTGTAAATTTTTCGCTTTGGGACATCGCCCAGAGCGCTTTTATGCAAGGCTATGAAGGCATTATTTTTGATGAGGTTCATTATGCTAAAGACTGGAGTAAAAACCTAAAAGCTATTTACGATGCATTCCCTCAAAAAAAAGTTTGGGCGAGCGATAGCAGCAGTGTGTTTTTGCGGAAGGGAATTGCAGATTTATCTAGAAGATTTATCACACATTCGATCCCGCTTCTTTCTTTTCGAGAATATATTTATTTAAAAAAGGGGATATTGCTCGAAAAACTAGACCCCTTCACGGTCTCCATAGCAAAATGTAAAGAGATTTTTGATCAGGTAAATGTACTAGCCTTATTTAGAGAATATTTAATAACTGGTTTTCGTCCAATCTTCGAAGAGGGACATTACCAAGAAAAAATACTGAATATCCTAGAGAAAACTATTTATTCGGATTTGCCCTTTTTTTTGCCAGAAGTTCATGAAAATTATTTGAGGCTTTTGAATGCTGTGGTGGGTTTTCTTGCCCAATCAGATATTCCTACTATCAATGTTGAGGCAATGTGTAAGGAATGGAGTATTGGAAAAGAAAAACTCTATCAGCTTCTAGCAATCATGGAGCAAATGCATCTCATCCGTATCATTAAGCACTGTGGGAGTAAAAAAATTCAAACCAAGGGAGCAAAAATTTTTCTTTATGATCCGTCATTTTATCATGTATTGAATGGAAAGTTGGGCTCATTGAGAGAGGCATATGTGGTGAGTCAGTTTCAGGATATAAAACACGAAGTCTGTTGCCCTAAGGATGACCGGATTTGTGATTTTATAGTCAATCAAAAATTAAAAATAGAAGTGGGGGGTCGTTCAAAAGAACTCAAACAAGCAGATTTTGTGGTGCGTGATGATTTAGATTTTCCTGTTAAAAAAACGATTCCCTTATGGCTTTTGGGGATGCAGTACTGAAGCTAGGCTTAGCGACGCCCCTCCCGGGATATTAACCCATTGATATCACAAGCTAAAATTACTCCGCTGTGGAGCATAACAGGTCATAAATAATGACTAGACATATTTTATGACCTGTTATAACCTAAGATACAGAGGAGTCGATCATGACCCAAATCAATGCTGCGAAATTTAAAGAGCAATGTTTGTTTATTTTAGACCACTTAGGCCCAGAAGGATTGGTGGTTACCAAGCATGGAAAACCGGTGGCCAAAGTAATCCCCATTCGGAGAGAACACGCTGAACTCATTGGGAGCTTAAAACATAAAATAAAAATCAAAGGGGACTTATTTTCTACGGGGATCAAATGGGATGCTCAATCTTGACACACACATTTTGATCTTTGCCCTGACAAACGAACTCAGTGCATCCGAAAAAAAATTACTCTCAGAAAATCCGTGGAGTGTTTCTGGTATTGTTTTTTGGGAAATCGAAAAACTTTCTCAGTTGGGGAGAATTGAACTTGATTTAGAAGATCGAGAAGTCCAGTCCAGGCTTACAAAAATTCATGCTTGGCCCATCGATCTTAATGTTTGTCGATACCTCAGAACATTGGACTTTAAAAGTGATCCTGCTGACGAGATCATTGCTGCCACCAGCATTGCCCACCGAATTCCACTCTTAACCAGAGATAAAAAAATTAGAAAATCCAAGGTCGTGCCGTTGTGTAGCCTTTAAAAATTTCGGTCATGCCCCGCGGGATATTCGTAACTATCGTGGATGCGGAGGCAATTTTTTGCTGTGAAACGGAGGTCGTCTTTGTTTAAGACGATTTCAAGATCGCAATGGCTGACATTGTGTGGGACACTTATGCCCATCTCAATTTCTGTTTTGCAGTTTCTTTCGTTGATTTCCTGAACAGCGGCTTTTCCCTTGGAGAGCATGCTAGAAACAATGAGTGCAGACTTTTCTTCTAGTACAGACTCAAGCGAAGCCAAGCTCTCTGCAATGCAACTGGCGCGAACAGCCAAAACATGCTCGATGTCATCACCTACAAACCGAGTATCCGCATAGACCGAGCTCATACAAAAGCTGGTTAAACCTACTAAAATTATTTTTCTATTCATTTTCTCTCCTCCACCATTCCAGGCCTAGGTTAGTTATCATCTCTGACTTATTGTGTCAAATATTTTTTACACTGGCTCTGTTTTCTGAAAAGAATTAATCTACATCCATGGTGCAAGACACAGAGAAGGCCCCTTTTTTTATCGATAACGAAGTAATTAGACTTACGCAGCATGGGGTGTGGCTAGCGGACGGGATTGAAATCACCCACGAGCCCACACAAAAGCTTTTTGCAAAGAACATCAAAAAGGATTTAGAGGGGTATTATTTGAAAGTAGGGAGAGAGACCAAGCGCATTGAGGTCGAAGATACAGCCTATTTTGTGCTCCGTGTAGAGGGTGATCCCTTGTCAGGTTTTAGGGTTTTAATCAATGACGAGAGGCGTGAGGTCTTAAATCCCAGTTCTCTCAAATACCGCCCCGGCAGGCTCAGTTGCCTCGTTCCTTGTCACGATGGTTTTGAGGAGGCAAAGTTTTTGCGCTCTGCATATTTTGATTTATTGCAGTATTTGCAAGAAGATAAGTCAAATTACTTTTTAGAAATTCAAAAGCAAAAAATCATCTTATCTCGTAAGTAGTTTTTGACACTACTAGTGGGAGTAGTGAGATCTTGATGACACATGTGTAAAATGTTAATTTTTATTTATTTTATATATTTTATTTAATAAAAGTGTTCTAATAAAGCTGGAGAAAATAAATGGAATTAAAAGTTAGACAGCTTATGATTAAATAATCAAGGAAGATAAATTAAGGGAGGGAGTCTTATGAAAAAGTATATTATTTTAGCGGTTGGGCTGATTGTTGTGTTTGCTGGGAACAAAGTTCTTGCAGATAATAAAGCCAGTGCCATTGCAAATGCGCTGCAGACTGTGATTAACGCCATTACCATCAATAAAAAAACGGACTTGAACTTTGGAGAAGCAGCTCAAGGAACTCCTGGATTGGCCATTCCGGCTGATGCTGCTGGTGGTGCCAGTAGGGCAAGTTTCGAAGTCAAGGGCGAGCCCAATAAAGACTACTCTATTAGTCTTCCAGGCAATGGAGTAGTGACCATGCTTACTGCAGAAGGTGATACTCCCAACAAAAAGATCAACGTCTTTGATTTTACCTCAAACCCAGCTCCAAAAGGAAATCTAGGTGCCGCTGGAATCGAGACTCTATTTGTGGGTGCAAGCCGTGATCCCATCTTAGGTAATCAAGTCACAGGAGCTTACGTAGCTCCTTTTACGGTAACTGTGCAATATTAGGTCTGAGTTCATTTTGAGCACTTATCTTAATTTAAAATCCGAACTTTTTCGCCCGAGAAAGTTCGGATTTTTTATTTTTGTTTTGTTTTATCTTTCGCAAAATGCGTGGTCAAATCTGCAAGTGTTTCCCACTCGCATTTTATTGACAGATCAAAAGAAAACAGCGCATCTTTCGATGAGGTTTCTCGGAAAAAAACCTGAAAAGTATAAAATTTATGCCATTTTTTATCGGATGAAAGCAGATGGGAGTTTAATTCGAGTAGAAACCCCAACTTCTTTAGAAAAGTCTGCCATCGGTCTCTTGCGATTTTCTCCCAGAGAGGTTGTACTCCAGCCAGGCGTAGAGCAAGTTCTAAGAATTTTGGCGGTCTTAAAAAAACCTTTAGAGGAGGGAGAGTATCGAGCTCATATTTTATTTGATCCTGTGCTGGAATACAAAGCTGCACAGCCCAATCCCAAGCCCTCAGATCTAGTCAGAATGCAATTGGAGGCAAAAGTAGCAGTGGCTGTTCCTGTTTTTTATAGGCACGGAAACCCACAGTCTCAAATGAAACTTTCTGAACTAAAATACATTGATCTGCCTGCGCAAAAAAAGGGGTATTCTGCATTTTTAACTTATCATGGGAGCCGATTTCCCCATGGAGATTTGCTGGCTTATTTTACTGAGCCAGGCAAAGAGCCAGAACTCGTGGGTGTGGTGGCTGGCATTTCCTCGTATGTTCCAAAGAGAAAGCTCACTTATCCCTTTCAAGTCACTAAAGATAAAATAAAAAATGGGAAGTTGCGGCTTGAGTTTCGAGAGCCTAAAGACGACGGGGCTGCTTTGATTGACGCCCTGGAAATTGAAATCAATAAGCTACAGTGATTTTAAATTCTCCCTGATATTGTCCTGGGGTTTGGTCTCTTAGCAGAGGATCGCGAGTGGCACCTACATAGATGCTTTGAATCCCAAGAATACTGAGTCTCCCTTTTTTTGATGGAAAAGACTGGAAGTTTTTAACATTGATTTCATTTTGTGAAGGACCTCCTCCCAAGGTCGTCATTTTGATAGAACCTTCGGGTAAGAAAATATCATATTCGTGATTAGGTTCGCCTGAGACACTAAAAGACGCTCTTTTGTCGTTTCCAGAGGCGTTGGGGTCGATCGTCACAGAAGGGTCCCCTTGGGCGGCTTCGCCAAAATTTAAATCAGTTTGCTTTATAATATGAATCGCTTTGATCACGGTCTGTTTTGCTAGCGCAGTAGCGCTTGAGCTTGAGTTTGCGGCGAAAGCTTGTCCTTTAAAAATACTCAAAACAAAAGTAAGTATTAAAACTCCAGTTCTAAAGGCCATGATTGTGAGCAGTATCTTTATGATGAAACGATTTCAAGCCCTATTTTTCATGCTTTTCGTATTACCTTATCTTTGCGCGGCATATCATGGACCTGGTGGACCCAGTGGCACTGAGGAGCGTATTTTAGAAGTCCTATTTCCAGACGGAGGGATGATCCTAGAGGGCATGCTCAGTTATGAGTTCGAAGGACAGTGGTATTTTCCGCTCGAAGAGCTTACCCATGCGCTTGGATTTTCGATTCGCGTGTCTCCTGCTTTGAGATTAGCGTCAGGAAATGTTTTGCAAGACACACGCATTTTTCGATTAGACCTCAAGGACTGTCGTGTAGATTATGAACAACATACAGAAAATTTAGCACTCAAAGGCCAAGATTGCAAAGGGGTATTGGCTTTGGAGCAAGACCTTTATGTGGCTCAAAGTCTTTTTGAAAAATGGTTTCCACTTGAGATTCGAATTGATTTATTTCGGCAGAGAATGACCGTTTATCCAAAAGAAAAGTTTCCCTACCAACTGCGAAAAGAACGGGAGCAGATAGCAGAGGCAACTCTCGGCCAAAATTTCGCCTACAATCCTGGTTTTTCGATAGAGCCCCTCAAGAGTCATTTATTCGAAGGCCCTTTTATCGACGAGCAACTTAATTTTTCTAAACAGTTTTCTCCCTATAATCCCCACCTCGCATTGAATCAGAGCACGGGAGTGACCCATGAGTTTTTGAGTCTAGATACAAAGGCCCTGTTTTTTGGAAATTTACCCGGCCCTCAAACATGGAGCCTGAGGTTTTCTAAAAAAGATCCCGACGGAAAATTGCTTGGACCACTTGCAGTCAAAGAGATTCAATTCTTTGATATTGTGATGCCTCAAGCTCCGCTCATTAGTTTTGGACAAACTTCAAAAGGGATCTTGGTTTCAAGTCTGTCCTTTCAATACAGTCCTTATTTTGGTCAGCACGAAATTCAAGGAGATCTTTTTCCGGGATGGGAAATTGAATTGTATCAAAACGATATTTTAGTTGGAAGACAAATCGCAGACGATACGAAACGGTATCACTTTTTGGATCTCAATCTCAACTACGGCCGCAATGATTTTAGGCTTCTTTTTTATGGCCCGCAGGGACAAAGGAAAGAGGAGTATCAATCCTATCCGGTAGATGCAGAGTGGGTCAAGCCTAAGGGGTTTGATTATCAAATTGCGGCAAGTTATTTAGAAAAAAAGCCGCTGCTACATCTCTTGGTGGACCAAGGACTTGGGGATCGTGCGTCTCTCAAGGGAGGTTTTACTCGCACAAAGTCGGGGCAAAATCCAACTCCTTTGGAGTACGGATTTTTAAGTTTAGGGGGTTTTTCGAAAAATATTGTTCTTGCTGGAACCGGTGTGTTTTCTCAAACTCAGGGTAAGGCCTTGCAGTTTGAAACAAAGATGCCTTTGTGGAGAGCTTCTTTGGGTGCAAAGTACACAAAGCTTTGGAGTTTTAGGAGTGAGATTTTTAATCGTGATATTGGAATTTTGATGACAAGCCAGTTTCAGGGGATTTTTTCTCATATTATTTTTCAGGACCCTTCGGTTGCGCTCAATTGGGAGATTTTTAGAAATGATTTCGAAGATCATTCTGCACAGTCTATTTTAGATCAAAGAGCTTCTGTGAGACTGGGTCGTTTTTTGCTGACTCACGAATTTCGTGTCCAAATGGAGAACCTCTCTGCACTCAATGGAAGATTTGATTTGCATTATATTCCAGACACGACTGTTTATCGAATGGGCGTGGATTATAGTTTACATACGTTTTCTGGTCTGGAGTTAGAAATTCAGAAAAATATTTCGGATAAAATTTCTTTTAGCACAAAATTGCATGTTCAGCCCACCACAAAGTCAGCTCAGCTGACGGCTACAATGACAAGAAAGTTTAAAGCTTTTGATTTTGGAGTAAATGGGGATGTAACCAATTCGTACGAATATAGCCTAGGCACATTTCTCAATTTTAGTTTGAGTGTAGATCCACACTCTGGTTATGTTTACATTGACGCTTTGCCCCAAGCAGACCAAGGCGCAGCCTCTGCTTTTGTTTTCATCGATCAAAATTTTAATGGCGAGTTCGACGAAGGCGAAAAACCTTTGTCTGGAGTGGGTTTTATTGTCAACCAAAGAGAGCTGCCATGGGTGTCCGATAAGAGTGGAAATGCTTATATCCCTCATTTGGTGGCATACGTGCCATCCGACATTGGTTTGTCTTTGCGGACGATCGAAAATCCACTCTTAGAGGCTGTAAAAAAAGGGGTTCGGGTAGTTCCACGGCCTGGTAAAACACATCGGATTTTGTTTCCTGTCATTCCTGTGGGTGAGGTGGATGGGACTTTGGAGGTGAGGGGTGGAAGATTTCAGGGGTTACAAAAAGGAATTGGAGTTTGGATTGTAGATTCTGAGACGGGAAATAAAAAAGCAGAGGGCGAAACAGATTCGGATGGATTTTTTTGGATCCATTCGATTCGTCCTGGGACGTATGAGGTCAAGGTGGATCCTGAATTCTTGAAAAAATCCGGCTACCGATCTGATCCTGAAAAAAGAATATTGGTCATTTCACCTGAGGGGAGTATTGAGATCTTACAGAATTTTAGACTGCTGCGGCGCTAGCCATGTCCACCCATCAGGAAAGGCTGGGCGAGGTACTCCGGAGTGCGAGTTTGGATATTTTTAGAAAAAAAATCAGAAGCTTCCAACCATAAGATCTCTGGAGTTTCGATGGTAAACACCTTTTTTCTAAATTCATGGCATCCCCGGAAACCTGACGCAAACCATGCCAAAAATTTTCTGGCCTGAATCATGGCCATAAAAGGAGAGAAACTTTCATTGAGGAGTGTTTTTAATTCTTCAATTAACTGTAAATAATCATCGAGGATAGGTTGGGAGTAAGGTAGCCCACGCCAAAGAAGCTCCGCTTGGCTAAAGATAAAAGGATTTCTAAGGGCACCTCTCCCAATCAAGACCGCATCTAAACCATAGGTTTTTAATTTTTCTAAAGCCATCTCAGGAGTGGTGAGGTCTCCGTTGCCAAGAATGGGGAGTTGGCTTTTTGTTTTCATTTCTCCAATAAAATCCCAATCTGCGAGACCCGAGTAACCTTGCGCACGAGTTCGGCCGTGGATGGCCACCCACTTTACTCCTGCTTGTGTGGCTGCTTTTATGCAATCGAGCGCATTTTTGTTTTCGGAGTCCCAACCGGTTCTCATTTTCACAGTGACGGGTACTTTTACCGAGCGGACCATGGCACTCAGTAATTTTTCTAATTCAATGGGATTGCGACAAAGTGCAGAGCCAGCTCCTTTTTTGACAATTTTTGGGACTGGGCAACCGAGATTGAGATCAATAAAATCTGCTCCGAGTTTTTCTACTTGTTGGCAGGCCTGACACAAAGACTCAGTATCCTCGCCAAAGATTTGAATTCCCACTTTTCTCTCTTCTTCGTGAAAGCTGAGCAAACTTAAAGTTTTAGGGCCTCCATAGATCATCCCTTGGGCAGAAATGAGTTCCGAAATGACCAGAGCACTGTTTTGGCGTCTCATCAGCCGTCGAAAAGGGGAGTGGGTGATCCCAGCCATGGGAGCTAAAATAAAGGGGTGTTTGATTTCGAAAGGACCTAAAGTGAGCGACATAACTTAGTTTAGGCTGATCAAGCTCTTAGTGCTTCAATTTCTGCTCTTATTTTAGGAGCGTCTTTGGTTAAAACTTCGCAGCCCTCGGGGGTGATTAAAATATCATCTTCAATTCGAATCCCAATATTTTTAAACTCTATGGGAGCCTCCTTGTCGTCGGGTTGGACATAAAATCCAGGCTCTATGGTAAAGACCATTCCTGGGGCTAATGGCCTGGGTTCGTTTTCTAGCAAATAAAGACCCACATCATGGACGTCCATTCCCAACCAGTGGCTCGTGTTGTGGGGATAGTATTTTTTATAGGTAGTATTTTTTAAAATTTCAGAGGCGTTTCCTTTTAAAATTCCTAAAGACAAAAAACCATCAATGAGCACTTCGCAAGCATGTCTATGAATATCTGGAAGTTTGGCTCCAGGCTTTGCCATCCCGATGGCTTCGAGTTGAGATTTTAAAACAAGGTCATAAACTTTCGCTTGTGCTGAGCTCATTTTTTTCCCAATGGGAAAAGTGCGTGTGATGTCTGCAGAGTAGTAATCAAGTTCACCGCCAGCGTCGATTAAAAGCAGGTCTCCATCCTTCAGAACCATGTTGTTTGATTGATAGTGCAGGCATGTCGCGTTTTCTCCTCCTGCAACAATGCTAGAGTAGCCAAGCCTTGCGCAGCCTTTTTTCCTAAAAATGGAGTTGACAAGGGCCTCTGCTTCGTACTCATACATCCCTGGTTTTATTTCTTTCATGGCCATTTTATGTCCTTGTGCTGTGATTTGGCAAACTTTTCGTAAGCTCTCTATTTCTTCTGGACACTTAAACAGGCGCATTTCTCCAAGAGGCAGTCCGGGGTCTGAAATACTCAGGAGGGGTTTTCCGCTTCTGCCTAAACTTCTACGGAGCGATTCGAGTGCCGCAAAAATTCTTTGATCTAAAATGTCATTCATTCCTACACGGTAAAAAACCTGGGTGCTGTTTTTTAGAAGCTCTGGGAGTTTTTTATCTAATTCGTCGATCAAATAGACTTCGTCTGCACCAAAGACTTGTTTAGCGCCTTCGATTCCGTAGCGTTCTCCTGTCCACATTTCTTTTTCTTTGTCTTTGGGTAGGACAAATAAGATCATTTTACCTTGTGCTAAAACTAAAAAAGATTCAGGTTCATCGAATCCACTTAAGTAATAAAAATGAGACTCTTGCCTAAAGGGGTGCGCAACGTCTGAGTTTCTGTATTGGACGAGATTGGAGGGAAATAAAAAAGTATGGGTCGGATACTTTTTTGTGAGTTGATCTCTCCGGGCTTTAAAAAAAGAAGGGACTTGTTTGAGTAACATAGTGCGCCAGCATAACCGAAAACAGACTTTGAAGCAAAAAAAAGAGACAGGGGTTGCGCGTGCGGTAGGCATTTATTGCCTCAAGAAATAAAGGACTGCTCCTGATATCATTGAGGGGTGAATATACCGACTACAATGAGAGCGGCAACGGGATGGGTTTGCATTGCAGCTCTCTGTCTTGTTTTATTGTCTTTTTTAAAAAACAGCCAACTCCACCATTATTCCCAAGAAAAGTTAGCAGGGCTTCAGGATAAAAATCAGAACATCGTCAACCTTTTTAGGGCCGAATTTTATTTCTATTTTGAAGATCATTTTAAACCTGAAATCCAAAAAAAATTAAGTGAGATTCCGGACTTGGTTCGGTTTCAAATTGTTTCAGCCAATCATCAAATTCTATTTGATTCCACATCCAATAAAGAAAAAATTTTACTAAAATATAATTTTTCTGCTCCCACTGTTTATCAAAGTGGGTTTCAAGTCCTTCTTTTCTTTCCGGCTGGACAATACGGAATGATCTATGTGTTTGAGGCAAAAAATGTCAAAAAGAGAGTTTTGTTTTTATTTACTTCTGGAATCCTTATCCTTTTATTTTTAAGTTGGTTCTTGAGCCGCGTGGATGTGACTACTTTTTTTCGTCAGGTATACCCTAGGGTTAAAAAAGGGTTTGGCTTACGGGTAAAATTTTTGGTGACTGTTGTTGGAATGAATCTCATTACGGGAGGGGTTCTTTTTGTCTCTCTTGTGGCACTGCAGACAAAAGAACTATCTGTTCGAATCGAGAGGGAGTCCCTACAGTTTAGTCGTTTTACCACCACTGAAATTATTTCTGCATATTCTAATTATTTTTATTTTAACTACTTAGACAAATTTGTGCCAAGCATTAAAACGATTTTATCTAGCAACGAAAATCTGATTAGCATTAAAATTATTTCAAAGCGAACCAATACAATCCCGTTTGATAGCGAAACTGCCCTGAAGGATTCTTTGGCTCAATCTCCAGGAGAGGCCCCTCTGGCTCATCTGTCTTCTGAAATAGACGAGGAGTTAAAACAAAAAGACCAATTGGCAAAAAGTAAAGAGGTGAATCATCAGAAATATTTTTCTGTATTTACTGTTTTTAGAAATGATCTTCTGGAGCCCTTGTTCTATGTAGAATATTTGTTTAGTTATGAATCCATTCAGAGAAATATTCGTTTGATTCAAAAACAAATTTTAGTGGACTTGCTTCCCTCTATTTTGATCGGTTTTATAGTGGCACTACTTTTTGGACAATTTTTAATTTCTCCTCTCAGGCGCTTGGTGTTGGCTTTTCGTAAAGTGAGGAGTGGAGACTATGATGCAGATTTGAGAGTTCATCGCTCCGATGAGATCGGTGAACTGATTTCAGAATTCAATCAAATGACGTTGGAGCTAAAAAAGAAAAAAGAATTGAGAAAGTTTTTATCTGATTCCACTTACCGCCAAGTCATGGCGGCAAAAGATTTGAGCGAAAAAAGCTCTTTGGGCGGAAAGAAAGTAAAAGCAACAATTTTATTTAGTGACATTCGTGGTTTTGTTTCTCATTGCGAAAATCGAGAGGCCGAAGAGGTCACCTCCATGCTTAATGAGTATTTTTCGCAAATGGTCGAAGTGATTTACAAGCATGGAGGCGAAGTTGACAAATTTATTGGAGACGGGATTTTAGCGGTTTTTTACTCCGCCGAAGTTTTACCCCCCCTTTACTGCGCTCTCGAAATGCTGGATCGCTTGGGTGAGTTTAATAAAAAAAGACAAGATTCTCAGAAAGAGAA
>CAZBEI010000122.1:0-24041 GCA_964490895.1 uncultured Bdellovibrio sp.
TGTTTAATATGTCTCAGAACCCACCCTGCTCGCAATTCCCGAAGCCAAGTGGGCTCAAAACTCTTTTTCAAAAAAGACCTTCCACGAAACGCAGTGGACACCAGCAATATTTGACGAGATGGGATCTTGGCTCACATAATACATCCTTTTGGGTTTTAGGGGTTCTGCAATTCTTGCTAATTTTCTAACCTCTACGGCATCAATGATATTTGCAGATTTAATCTCAACAGCGATGATTTCAGACCCACGACTTAAAATAAGATCAATCTCTCCTCCTGCATTTGTCTGATAATGCGAAATTTTGAAATCTTTCTTATAGTAGCTATTGAGTCGAATAGCCTCAAGAATGACAAAATGTTCGAACGCTCTACCATACGGACTGCTTCCCATAGTCATTTTTTGATCTAAATCAGATTCGATCGCTCTTTTGATCCCAAGATCAAAGATATAAAATTTAGGCTGCAATTTGACTGATTCCCTTGCAGACTGGGTGTCAGCCAGTAAGTTGGTATTTTGTTTTTTTAGTTTTCTTGCACTAGATCCAGTGAGTGCAAATTTGATTTTTTTTGTTTCAATTAATTCATGGACTGTATCAAGGAGTTTGGGCACTTTTTGAACTTCATCGATCACTACCCACTTTGGCTTCTTATCGAGAGCGTCTAAATCAGAAATGAGCAGATCTGGATTCGCCTGATAACGCCTCTCCTAACGATCCAGAAGTAAATTGATATAGAAGTGTTCTTCGTTCCACTGTTCTTTTAAATAAGTCGATTTTCCAGTGCCACGCGCGCTGAATAGAAAGTAACTGCGTGTATTTGCAGGCGAAAGCATCCTATGGAACAAACTCCATATTTTAGACCATTTTATGGAGTTTGGTCAACGGTAAATCCAGAACCCACCCTGCTCGCAATTCCCGCAGCAAGTGTAGTTTTCAGGATATCTCCAGGAATAAAGGGAAATAGCCCCGCCATAAAAAGTCCCTTAAAGGGCACAAAAAAAGACAAGCCAATGAGTCCAAAAGTAAAGACACACAAACTGCCCAAGCATCCGGCTAGAAAAGCTTTCCAAAACGTACAAGAAAATCCATGATCAGCAAGTCCACCCACAACCCATGAAGCAACCCCCATTCCGACAAGATAGCCCAGTGTAGGACCGAGCAACAAACCTGACTTGCCGCTCGCAAATACCGGAAGCCCAACAAAACCCAGAGCCAAATATCCTAGAACGCTCGAAAACCCCAACTTTCGACCGAGCAAAAGTGAAACCAGAGTGACACCAAAGGTCTGTCCGGTCAGAGGCACTGGGGTAAAAGGGAGTGGGATAGAGATTTGAGCCAAGGCTGACATAAGACCCACCCCTAAGCAAACGGAGATCACTTTGGCTTTTGTTTTAATATTTTTTTTCTGGATTAAAAAAGGAACAATGGCTTGAGTTTGCATGGGGTTACTCATAGCAATTAAAATGGACTTTGTAACATGAAAATCATATTTAAGATGACTTTTACAAAATCAAAACCTACTGGGGTAGTGCATGGGTTTTTTTCGAGATTTACAATCGGTGTCTATGCTCTCCCCACTCTTGAGATAGATCGTGTATTCGCTTGTTGTCTCGATATCTCCGGATATGATTTGGGCGTATTTTTTTCTCCCGTGTATCCCTCGAGAGAGGAGTTTGTTTCTGAGAGTATAGACTACGGTCCTTTTACCATTTTTTGGCGGGACTTCGTGGCTCATTCTGAGTTCATAAATGGCATTGATTTCGCCCTCTTCGATGTCTGCAAGAGATTTCTTGTTTAAAGCAGATAAAATGCACTCCGTGTTTTCAGCCAGAGGGTACTGCATCTCCTCTGGGGTGTTATAAACAACAAAAGGATTTCGTATGGCTTTTGTCGAGGTAATTTCGGCGGATGCGCTTAAGGAAAGCAAAAACAGGGGTACTAATTTTTTAAACATAAATACTTAAAGCCTCTTCTTTGCCCCCCTCTTTATCTCTCCCCCCCCCCCCCAAAAGTGGGCTTTAAGTATCAAATAAAAGATATTTGGTCAACATTTAAGGTCCCGCGATGGTGATTGTGGTGTCGGGAGCTTTCCCTAAAGTTGCGGTGCTGTGGGGGAGGCCTTGCAGGTGGATCTTTTGTAAAACGTCTTTAATCGAGTTCAACATCCCTTCGTCTTGATTTGCCAAGATGCCTGGAAAAATTACGAGTCCTGTTGCGTTAAAATTAAACGAAAAAGTCCGTCCTTCGGTTTTGAGTTCACTCTCAGTCACTGTGACTGGGCCCCCTTGATTCGAAGTGTTTGAGATCCCCGCATAGACCACTGGAATCGTTTGATTTCCAGTACTGCCCCAGGGGTTAGACCAATTGACCACACTTGCATTCATGGTGACCGGAGATGTTGGGCGTGCAATAGATAAAGTGCCTGACGTACTGTCCATCCACTTAAACGTAGAGTCTGTATCTTTGTACATCAAATCCCCTCGTTTAGAGCTTGTGATGACGTCATCTGCAAAAATGAAACGAACGGTATGGGTCGCTACTGCAGCGCCATGTGCTCCCGAAGCCGCAGTGATTGTAAAAGTTGCATCGAGATAGCCAAACATATAGGAGATATCCGAATAGTAGGTGTTGCTACTGGAAAGATCGCCCGTTCCACTGCAACAAGTGAGAGTGCCAGCGTTAGTCACAGGTGTACTCATGTCAAAATCGTAGGTTGTCGAAGTGCCTTTAATGCTAGACCAATCAGAATTTCCAAAATAAGCACTCATCCCATTTCCGTTAGATTGGATCAAAAGACCCGCAGCAAAATATTTTCCGGTCAGTTTGGCAGGAGTGAGGCAGAACCAAGAACTGCAGGTAGAGGCTTCTGGCGAAAGCTTTAATGCTGACAGGGTAGACGAAGAGATCTTATTTTTAGCCGAAGCTGAGAAACTGTAAGTGGTGCCGGATCCAGAATCCTTCTTTGCACAGTTAGCAACTATAAGTGCTGTAAAGACTAAAATTACAAACAAGACTCGATGTAGTTTTTTCATTCAATAGGTCCCCCTTATTATAAAGGAAAATAGTAATCCTAGATTGATAAAACTTCAAGGAATGTTATCTTTATTCGGATGGGTCTTCCCTTTTTACTCCTCTTTATTTTTCAGTACACTTGGGCTGAGCCACGACAAAATTGCAAATCCATACTCAAAAATAGTACTTGACTAAGTTAGTACATAAATGATATTTACTAATGTCTGAATTTTAGCCTGGGTGGGCAAAGATTTAATTTATGAAGTTTAACCAAACGCTCTCTTTTATTGTCCTTACAAGCCTATTGTTTGGCTGCGCAAACACTCACCTCACTTCGAGCGACTACTCTGCCCACTTGAGAGAAACTCCTCAGGCCACATCTCAAAACCAGACGGTTATTTTTTTCCTGGTTGACGGACTTTCTGTTCAAGCGCTCAATCAAGGTTTAAAACAAGGAAAAGTAAAATCCATTCAAAATTATTTTATGACATCCGAAGGAAGGTTTAGTTTTGGCAAATCTGTTTTTCCAACCCTGACTTATCCCAATATCGCCTCCATTTTAACCTCCTCTACTGTGGATAGACACCCCATCATTGGGAATAAATTTCTCATCAAAGGTCAGGCTGTCAATTTTGAAAGTCCTTTCAATAAAAATCTTCTCAACCAAGTTTTGCATGGTCAAACCGTTTTTTCTGACCTCTCTTCTCGTTACTTAAAAACAGTGAGTTATTCGCATACTTTTAATGAAAGCGCTTCGGTGCACTTGGGTTTAGACTTAGAGTCTGGGATTGCCTACCTCAAAGAAAACTACACTCTTGTGGATGGGAAAGTCTTAGAGTCTTTAGAAAACTTGCTCACCCGAACCAATCCCGAAATTTGGCCCAGTTTTATTTTTGTACATTTGATTGGGGTAGATGCTCTTTCTCATAAGCATGGTCCCTTATCTAAACAGGCGCTCGATTATTTAGGAAGCCTAGATCAACGCCTGTCTCTGGTATTTAAAACATTGAAGCAGGGCGAAGTGAATGGGAAAAAAACAGTGAGTTTTCTGAGCGCAGACCATGGATTTACGGATATCCAGCAGTATTCAAATATTGAAGGATATTTGAATAAGATAGACCCTCGGATTACGGTTTTAAATCAATATCGACTTGCCACACTTTATTTTCCAAAAGATTGGAACTGGGAAAAAAAAAGAGATTTAGAGTCCAAGCTCATAGAGCAAAAAGGAGTGGAGTGGGTTTTGCAGAAACGGGGAAATACTCTTTTTATGGAGTCTCATGGAAAAAAAGCCGAGCTTGAATATCAAAATACTTCCTGCAAAAAATCTAATTTTAAGGTAAATTTAAAATACGGAGGAAAGCAAACCGAGTTCCAGTGTCCTGAGTTTTTCGATTCACAACCCTTGCCTGATTTTGACCCCTATTTTATTTCGAATATCAGTTATTATTTTCACTCCAAATCTCATCCCGAGATGTTGGTCCTTGCCAGTCCACACACTTCGTTTACGATCGGCAATCTTGGCGAACACGGAGGTACTACCTTAGAGGAAACTCTGGTACCTCTCCTCATGAGAAATGCAGACATCAAACCTCCAAGTCCTGTGATTGCAACGCACGAAGTTTTGAGTTTTCTAAATTTAAAATCTCAGTTTTCGACCTTCAAAATGCTCACCCAGGGGCCGCCTTCTGTAGCGGCTTTTTTGCCTGTCTCTCACATTATTTCGCTCAAAGATAAGCCGGAGTTTACGTTGATCAATCGAGAGAGCTTAGATCTCTATTCATCTTTAAAAACAAGTTCGTTGCATACTGGCGACACCACTCTTTCTTCTCGGTTCGAACCCACCTTGGGACTCGAGTGGAATTATAAATGGAGCAATTTATTGAGTTCACTCTTGGGTTATCAAATGGATTACGTTGATTTTAAAACCCAGAATACTTATTTTCGAAATGAGTTGGGTTTAGGTTTAGGTTACCGTTTTGGAGATCGAGAAATGCTGGTTTTGCAAGGTACTTTGGCACAGCAATTTTTTGAACTTAATAAATATTGGATTCCTGAATTTGGATTTGAGACGCGGTTTAGGCTTTTTTCCTTTGGATTTGGAGATCTCTCTATGAGAGGGGCAATGGGCTTTTTATTTCCTCGAAGCGTAGAGGGGTTAGAAATCCAGACAGGGCTAAGAGAAAATATGAGTTTTGGTTTAGAAATTCCTGTCAAGACGACCGATCTCATGGGGACTTACTTGAAAATAGAACACCTCTCTCAAGACACTAACCGCTATAAGCGTAGTGTACTTAGTTTTGAGTTAATTTTTTCGTATGGTTTGTCGTTTTTAGACTAAGTTTGACGTTAAAACGTTTTAATGTTATTCTCAGATAAGGAGGTGTGAGAATGAACATATCCAAGAGAGCAACCATCTATCTTGAGACCAAGGTTCACAAAGCTCTCAAGTTAAAAGCAGCAGACACAGATTCGAGTATTTCGGAGTTAGTAAACGAAGCAGTTATTGTACTTTTAAATGAGGACGCCGAAGATCTCGAATGTTTTGAGAAAAGAAAAAATGAATCCTCAGTTGATTTCGACACCTTTGTAAGGCAGCTCAAAAAAGATGGCGACCTATAGCGTTCAGATTAAAAAATCAGCACAAAAGGAAATCAAAGCCCTCCCCTCATCAGATAAAGAACGGATCCTGGTAAAGATTCGGGCTCTGGCCGAAAACCCACGGGGACCCGACAGCAAAAAACTATCTGGCGAAGAAAAATATCGTGTTCGGGTGGGCGTGTATCGTATTCTTTATGAAATTCAGGACAGTGTTTTGATTATTATGATTGTCAGAGTGGCCCACCGAAAGGACGTTTATCGCTCGTGACCCTCATGATTAATGCGCTTCTTTATTGTTCCTTGTTTTCTATTGCTCTCATTTCACAGGAGAGTTTAGCGAAAGAATCCCACTTTCCCCCTCTCCTGAGAGCAGTCGAAAAAAAATACAAAGAATCTAAAACTTTTTTTGCTAAATTTATTCAAGTAAACGACCAGCCGATTTTAAAAAAGAGGACGACATCAACGGGGTACCTTCTCTTTAAGCAGCCTGGAAAAATCCGTTGGGAAACCCAAGCCCCAGACCCCAATCTCTTAGTGAGCGATGGGAAAAAATACTGGTTTTACACTCCTCCATTTGACAAAGACGAACAAGGACAAGTGATCGAAAAAAAAGCAAGTCAAGTTCAATCGCAGCTGGCCAATGCACTTCTTTCAGGCTCTTTTTCGAAGGTTAAGTCGATGAAAATTAAAAAGAAGGCGAAAAATAAGTTTCAGCTCACCCCTGAGCCCGGCACTGCAGGAGACTTAGAAAAAGCAGAAATCGAAGTGGACTTGAAAAAACAATGGATTAAAAAAGTGACGTTGGAACATAAAAGTGGCAACCGATCCGAAATCACGCTCACAGACATTGAGTTGGGAAAAAAACTAGAGGACTCCCTTTTTACTTTTACTCCCCCTCCTGGGACTGAAAAAGTCACTGAATAAGCCTAATTTTTGCACCTTAAGCAGTAAGACACTGCATGGTCCTAGCTTACTGTTTTCTACGCATATTGCACACTGTAGCGCCTACCTTTAGGCGTCAGTTCAATTCTGCTGTACTTCACTGGTTTTGTTTTACCCTCTAAAATGTCGCGAACTGCATAATTACGATCAGTCGTTAGCGACATAATTGCTAAGCGCACCAGACGATCAAACTTATCATTTACACAACTGTCATTGGCCTCGATCCGATACAGATGAGCAGCGCTTGCATTAAGCAGCTTTGCAAAACATTGACCCGAGTAGCCCTTCCAAGTTCTTAAAAAGCGGATTTCTTTTCCTGTTAGAGGCTTATCTTTTTTCAATAAAACGTCGGCGATAACGGTATCGATTTCTTCTAGATTTCCATATTGTAGATACCGCTCACCACAGTTGTCACAGTGATAGACCTTTGCGCCGCAGATCATGATATTGTCAAGTCCACTAGCATCGTATTTGATGTTCTGAGTTTTTGGTTCCAACTTCTTTTTACTTTCGCATACTGTGCATCTCATAATTTATCTCCTTTTCTTAATCGCTGTAATTGCAACAATGTTCTCATACTTGAAAACATTGCACTCAACGCGATAGTGATCGGTTTCAAATCGATAAACATCCAATCCACTCTTAATATGCACTTCAATTCCAGTGCACTTTCCACCCAATAATGTATTGAGTACATCTCTGTGATTCATTCCCCGCTCTAACATCCTTTTTTGGCAATGCTCTCGGATGATAAGACAAGACGAATTCTCATGAAGCATCTCCCGAGTCACCTTCGTTGCTTCTTTGATGCTCATTCTCTTATCGGCTGGATCCAAAGATGACATGAGACTATTATATGATATAATATCATATATGTCAATTTTGATGAATTTAACTGGGCGTGCGGTTTTGCAAGTAGACTACAGAGGCGCATACAACTCATTGCCCAACCAGTTCCTCGATCCCGCTTTTCCAATGCCTCGCTTTAATATTCCCGAAGAGCTTTGGATTTTGGTCTCGCGAAAGAATAAAAAATTCTGCCTTTTTAAAATTTTCTGACAATCGATGCAACACCTTGGTGTGCTTCTCCTGAACTGTCTCTGTTGACTTGATTTCAACCACCGCAAGCAGAGCCCCAGGGCGATCAATGATGAGATCGACCTCGTCTTGGTCCCCAATACGCAAAAATGAAAAGAGAAAATCACGCCCCAGATATTGCGCATGAGATTTCAATTGTTGAATGACAAAATGCTCAAAGAAACTCCCAAACAGGAAATGATTTTGATCCATGGGCTGATCCACTATTCGATGCAATGCTCTCAGTACTCCCGTATCAAACAGATAAAATTTTGGAGCTTTACCTTGGGCTTTTCGAATGGAGCGATCATAAGCAGGTAAAAAGAATCCTAGAAGCGTGTCTTCTAAAATATGAAAATAGGACTTTACCGTTTGATCAGATACACCGACGTCTCTAGCCACATTGGAGAAATTGACTACCTGTCCGCTAGTTTGTGCGGCAACCTGCAAGAACCGCGCAAAGGGTTCAAGTCTACGGACGATCTGCTCTTCCGCGATTTCTTCCTTAAGATAGGTAGAGACATAGCTTCGAAGGTAATGCACGCGGTCCACGTCCGTGTCCACGTTCCAGACATGAGGCAATCCGCCAAATTTGAGGAATGAAATCAGCTCAAAATCTGTCCCCAGCTCCCAAACCGTCAGCGGGTGCAAAAAAAAAGAATATGCTCTACCCGCAAGGAGATTTGCACCTCCTCGTTTTAGTTTCCGGGCGCTTGATCCCGTCAAAATAAACTTCGTCTGATTTTGATCAATGAGGCTTTGCACTAGGTCGAGAATTCTGGGAGCCTTCTGAATCTCATCTATAAAAATCCAGGGTTTCCGAGTGGCGGCATGTCGGATTTTTGCCACCAAAGTGGGCAGGCCAACCAAAGCTTCCTCCATTTGAATGGGATCAAGTAAATCGACATCAAAGCGGTCAGCAGCAGGGAACTGATCTCTAATAAGTGTACTTTTTCCAGAGCCGCGGGGTCCAAACAAGAAAAAACTATTTGTTTTTATGAGCTTTATATTCCTTCGAAACATACTTCGAATTATCCCGATATTTTCGAACCATGTCAAGACCTCAGAACCGCGAGAGTCTTGTCCTTACCAAGTTTCGGGGTAGCGGCTAACTATTGACAACTGATTAATTAATATTCATACAGCAGATAATAAAGACGGCCAACTGTTCGATATTGTTTGATTTTTATCAGCGCCTTGTTGGTACGAGTTTTGCATAATTTATGGATGAGAGTGTGCTGAGTATGGGTTTTAAAAGCATTAAAAATTTCCTTGTATGGACAAGCCTTTTGCTTCCTTTGCTCACCCATGCAGATTTACCCCCAGAATTAGATCCACTCAACAATTTAATCAGCCCTGATCCAAATATCAGCCAGAAAGCATCACAAAAGCTGCGCCAACTGACAGATACTGAAATCCGTCAAAATCTAGAATACTTCTTATCTACCATTTCTATGACAAATGACTTTACGGGTGGGAAGCTTCATTTTGACAGAGATCAAACTTATCTTACCAGGATTTTACTCAATGTCTTAAAACAACCAGGCCTCCCCCTAACTATTGCAGAACTCATAAAAACCGCAAAGAAACCAGTCAATACGCCCAACAAAATCTGTGCCTTTGCCATACTGAGATCCCTTAAAAAAGCAGAAGCACTGAGAATTGAAAACGAAATGGAAAACCAGCTTTCGGCTTTACATAAAACAGAAACATTATATGACGAGCGCAATCGAGCACAACTTTTAGAACAACAAATCATCACACTGACCATTGCAAAACTTGCCCAATTTGAGGGTTATTTAGCGCCAGACGATTGGGCTTTGTTTACACTCCGGAAAATAATCATGGAAGAATCTAACTCCGATATCATTGAGATTGCTATAGAGGGGTTATTAAACACCTGGCACCCTAAAGTTCCTGAGCATTTGCTAGCAGGCTACTCAGGCTACATGAGACACTCCCTAAGTTCTAAAAATATTTATGCCATTTTATTTCAAAAAATTTTTTCTTTAAATTTTTTTAAAAAAACAAATGGCAGTGACTATCAAAATCCAGTGGTTACTTCTTTTTTGTTAGAGTCTATTTTTAAAAATAAAAAGCTGATCCCCCTTCTCCAAGATATAGTGACGATAAAAGATTTAAACGGAGAGGGATTAACTGGCAGGCAGGTCCAGGTGCTGGACCCCATTAAGGAAACCATCATGTCACAACAAGCGGCGCCGTTCCTGTGGCAAGCTGTGCTTTATACCTTGGTAGACAATCCTGAACAGTCGTCTTACAAGAATGCTCAGAATTTGTTAAAACTACAAAAATTTCTTTGGGACCAAGACCCAAAGATCAGGCCTGTACTCGTAGAAAATCCATTGGCACAATATTTGTTCATAACTAGTGTAGCAACTCTCAGCCCCACGCAGCGCGTCGAAATGGAAATCGAAAACGAAAGGCTCCTTGATTATTTTTTCTTTTCGCTTTCGAAAGATAATGACCCAAAAAGGCAGGTGGAAACTCTCTTGGGACTTTTAAAACTGACAAGAGGATCCACTTCGGTCAACTCTAGCAATGACTTTATTTCAAATTATCGCTTCACCGTGAAAGGAACAGAATTCCAAGAAAAAAGACTGAATCAGATCAAAGAGGTCCTTCCTTCTGCAATGGAAAAATTAAAGCAAAATCCAAAAGATTTTATGGATTTTATAAAAAAAAGTGACTTTGGAGTATTTTTGACAGTTTTACATGACTCGAAAACCTTAGATGATTTTATGCAGGCAGTGCTCAGCATTTCCCATCCTGAGATAAATACCCTCTTTAACTTTCTTGTCTGGATTGACTATGCGCAAAGTCAATCCCCAGAGTTGGCCCCCATGTACGAGCCTTCGAAGGAAAAACTAGAAAAAAAGCTCATGCTTTTATTAAAAAAGCCAGAACAGGAAGAAGTTTTTTTGGCTTATTTGGCATTTAGTGAAGAAACCTCGCTCTTGCAGTTCTCTGCAGACTTAATCGAAAGTTACGTTCATATCTTGATCGGTCTTATAAAAAAGACAAATTCTAAAACACTTAGAAAAGCGCTCGCTCTAAAAATGCTTAAGTTTATCTCATTTTCTGATTGTGGCGAGGTTTTATACCAACTGATATGGACCCAATACATAAAAACCATTTCGGGCCAAAGTCCTTGTCTACTTTCGCAAAAGACTCAGGATTTCTTTTTGCCTCTGAAAACAATCGAAAGCTCAAAACTCGCAGATCTCATCAAAAACTGGTCTGAATTATCCTCCCACCCAGAAGCAAAACCAGATTTAAGCAAACTCCTCCCGGAAGAAAGAAAAACCTTAGAAGACTTTATTGAAAGCTCCTTGCAATCATCCGACTAATTCTGTATACAACCTATCGAAAGGTTAATCCCATGCCCTCTTTTGACATCAGTTCCGAAATGAATTGGCAAGAGTTAGATAACGCCATCAATCAAGTGATCAAAGAATCTTCGCAGCGCTTTGACTTTAAGGGTGTAAAATCCGAAGTCACTCTCGACAAGAAAGAAAAATCCATCACGCTTTGGTGCTCCGAAGAAGGCAAGTTAGATGCGCTCAACGACATTTTGCAAAATAAAATCATCAAACGAGGCATTTCGCTTTTGGCGTTGGAGTACCAAACTTTAGAAGCAGCTTTTGGTTCAAGCGTGAGGCAAAAAATTTTGATACAAGCAGGAGTGTCAAAAGAAAAAGGAAAAGAAATCATCAGCACACTCAAAGAAAATAAGGTCAAAGTTCAGGCTCAAATTCAAGACGAACAAGTACGTGTGACAAGTAAAAGTAGAGACGACCTGCAAGCCGCTATGGCGTTACTCCGCACGAAGCAAGACGAACTCAAAATGCCTCTACAATTTGGAAACTTTAGGGATTAAGCAGGGATCAAATGAGCATGCAATCTTCAGTTTATTTTGTTTCTCTCGGATGTCCTAAGAACTTGGTAGACTCGCAAGTCATGTTGGGTCTCCTCGAAAAAGACCGTTACACGATTGTCCAAGATCCCATGCAAGCGCAAGTGATTATTGTAAACACCTGTTCTTTTATCCAGGCCTCAAAAGAAGAATCCATCGAAACTCTTTTAGAGATGGCCGACTACAAAAACCAAGGAAAGTGCAAAGTCTTGGTGGCTTCGGGGTGCCTGCCCCAGAGGTATTCGAAAGAACTAGAAAAAGAGCTCCCTGAGGTGGATTTGTTTGTGGGCACAGGGCAATATCATTTGATTGCAGATATTTTAAATCAACATGAAAAATCCCTCGGAGATCCCCTGCCCAAAAGGACTTATATTGATCAACCGGCTTTTATCCACACAGAAAAAGACCCCAGAATCCAAACGGGTTCACTGTATTCTGCCTATTTGAAAATATCAGAGGGCTGTAACCGCCGGTGTGCTTTTTGCATCATCCCCAAACTCAGGGGCAATGTGCGCTCCAGAACGATCGCGTCATTGGTCACAGAAGCCAAGCAACTTGTGCAAGGTGGAGCGAGAGAGCTCAATCTTGTTGCACAGGATCTCACAGAGTATGGAATGGAGTGGAAGTACCGCGAGAGATTGGAAACACTTTTGCCAGAGCTTTGTAAAATCAAAGGACTAGATTGGTTAAGGCTGCACTATGTCTACCCCGATCAGTTTTCTGACGAACTCATTGAAATCCTGGCGCGTGAACCTAAAATTGTAAAATATTTAGACATGCCGATTCAGCATACAAACAACCGTATTTTAAGTGCAATGAACCGCCGGCTGACAAAAGAAAAATTATTTGATCTCATCACAAAACTGAGGGCCAAAATCCCTGGCCTTGCTTTTAGAACGTCTATTATAGTGGGATTTCCGAGTGAAACAGCCGCTGAGTTCGAAGAACTATGCACAGATTTAGAAACTCTTGCCTTGGACTATGTAGGGGTGTTTCGTTACTCCCAAGAAGAAGGCACACCTGCTTCAACGATGGAAGAGCAAGTTTCGAATCCTACAAAAAGAAAGCGAGAGAGAAAACTCATCGAAATATTGCAAAACCAAGCTCTATTGAGTAAACAAAAATACCTCCACAAAATGGTCCCTGTCATGGTCGAAGGACCGAGCGGCGAAACTCCTTATCTGATTCAAGGCAGGATGCCCACACAGGCTCAAGAAATTGATGGACATGTCATTATCAATGATTTTGATTCTGAGGAAGATTTTGCAGCACTCTCTCCTGGGAAAATTGTTCAAGTAAAAATTACAGAAATCATGCCCCATGACTTGATTGGAAAGCTTTATGCAGGAGTACCACACTTTACATAAGCTGCTTTTAGACGAAGCCCACGCGCAGGGTTTTCCGTTGGCAGGTGCTCTGGATCTAGAAAAAGCACAGCCATTTTTCGAAGAGCATGCGCAAGTTTTCGAAAAATGGACTCAAGCCGGATTTGCCGGTTCTATGGAATATCTTTTGAGGAAAAAAGAATTTCGCAAAGACCCAAAGCTTTTATTTCCAGGCGCTAAAAGCATTTTCTGTGTTGCACAGCCTTACTCGGCCGAAAGTGTTTCCCCTCCAAAATATGCCCGCTATTTGAGAGGGAGAGATTATCACTTGGAAATCAGAGAAAAACTAGAAACGGTAATGCAAAAAGTCGTTTTGAAATGGAGCAAAGAGCTTGAGTGGAAAATCTGCGTAGATACGAGCGCCCTTTTGGAGCGCTCCTGGGCTGCTTTGGCAGGACTTGGGTGGATTGGAAAAAATACCTTACTTATCCATCCTCAGTACGGAAGCTACTTATGTTTGGGCGAAGTCTTATTAAATCAAGCCACAGGCCTTGGCCCAAAACTTTTGCCAAACTATTGTGGGAATTGTACTCGGTGCCTAAAAGCCTGTCCGACCGAGGCCTTTGTCAAGGAGAGAGTCTTAGATTCCAGAAAATGCATCAGTTACTTGACTCTCGAAAAAAGGGGCCCTCTCAAAATCTCAGAAAATGAAAAAAAGAAAATGGGTTCCTGGATTGCTGGGTGTGATATTTGCCAGGAAGTCTGTCCTTTTAATACAAAAGCGCAAAAAACTGCGTATCCCCAAGAAGACCCTGCACTTCTTCAAGACTGGGAAATGCTCATGAATGAGACAGAGGTGGAGTACAAAGAGCGAGTGGGCTCTTCTGCGCTCAATCGGATCAAATACTCTGATTTTAGAAGAAACTTAGAGATTGCTTTGGGTAATCGCTCATGAGTCACTCGCTAAACCGCACACCATAAAGTGCAATGCTAATTCGATGTGCCATTGGAAAATGGAGAGTGATGTTTCGTTGATTTGGGGAAAGATTTGTGAGTCCTAAATAAAGTTTTGCTTCTTCGACTCGAATATAAGAAAGGCCTTCGTCATCGTAGCTCAGATCTTCTCCAGCAATAGTATCGAATGCGGGGGCGTTTTCGACATTAATAACTAACTTTGTGGCTTCTCTAGACTGGAGTAGAGATTGAGCAAAAAATGAAACTTGCCTCGAAGGGCTTTGAAATGAGAGCTCCGCCCGAGGGTCTTTTGTCGTTATATTTTTTTCTTCGATGATCCATTCGCCTTTGAGTTGGAAAGGAATTTTTTGAGAAGTATTTTTGATAAAATCAATTTTCCCAATATCCTGAATCCAAGAAAAAGAAGGTTGATAAAGAGGCAAAAGGGGGAGTCCAGATTCTTGACCCCGCAAAAATTTTTGAATTTCTAGTTCAGCGCCTTCAAACCAGCGTGGACCTGATTTTTCAAAAACAATTTTCCCTTTAGAGTATAAAATAAGTTTGGGCAGATCTTGTGCTCTAAAAGCGCAGGCAAGCCCCGTATCTCTATCGATCACAACAGGGAAATCGATATTATGATTTTTGATCAAAAGATGAACGGAGTTGGGTTCGTCACCCCAAGCCTGATTGGGTTTGAGGATACAGATCAGTTTGAGGTTGAGATGAGCATAGCGCCTCTGGAACTCGTGTGCAATCGCAAGCACGCTTCTTCCTGAAAAATCAGTGGCGTCGATATAAAAAAATATCCAAGAATACTGATTAAAGTTATCTGTCAGCGGATAGACAGTCGTTGTGTTTCCAACCTTTGTGGCTGCAATGAGTGGAAGCGTTCCATACCAAAAGGGCGCAAGTTCTTTTTTGGCAGCCACGATGGCTTCTTCTCGAGTCAGTTCTTTTTCTTTGGGTTTCCACACCATTTTTTAAGGGCTTTCTTTTTTAAGGTGAGGGGCGGGAATATGGGGTTGAGGAGCACCCCTATGTCTCCCCAGGCAAGCCAGCATCGAACCCACAGAGAAAAAACCTGCAATACAAAGTGAAAAATGCATGGACTGAATAAAATCTCCTGTGACTTTATGTTTGAAAGAAAAAACTCCAGTGGCCAGTGCTGTTCCAGTGCCTAGACCTAGGTTTCGAACCATTGCTAAAAGTGCAGAGGCAACCCCTAATTTATGGTGGGGCACGGAGCTCATGATTGCATTATTGTTGGGGGATTGAAAAAGTCCTGTAGCCAGCCCAATGACAGAGAGCGCGAAAAAAATCTCGGTGGGGGTTGAGCTTTCAAGCAGCCCCATACCAAAAGCTCCCGCTATTATAAAAAGTCCAAGCGCAGCAACGAGAGAACCCAAAAAGCTGAGCTCTTGACTTCCAAAGCGGTCAGAAAGTCTCCCGCTGATAGGAGCAATGATAAAAATAGCAAGCGGAATGGCGGTCATAAACAATCCAGCCTTATCGGGTGTATAACTCTGAAACTGTTGAAGGTAAAAAGGCATTAAAACTGAGATAAAGGAAAAAGAAATAAAAGTAAAAAAACTAGCCAGATTTGCTAAAGCGAAATTTCTATTTTTGAATAAACTGGGATCAAAGAGAGGCGATTTGGCTTCTGCTTCGATTTTAAAAAACAATAAAGAAAAAATAAGAATGAGAAGTCCACTGATCATTCGAGAAATTTCGAAAGGTTCGCTCCCAGAGACAGAAATTTTAGGAGGATCTAAGAAAGCCATAAAACACAATATGGCCAAGAGTTGGATAAAGGCTCCCCCCCAGTCAAATGTACTCGTTGTTTTATGAAAAATATCTTCTGGAACATATTTTTTGATGAGTGTAATTCCCAATAATGCGAAGGGGATATTCACAAAAAAAATGCTGGACCAGCCAAAATAGGTGATGAGCAGTCCTCCAATACTGGGGCCAGAGATGAGCCCTGCGCTCACCACCATGGCCAAAGTCCCTAACGCCTTTCCACGTTCGCCACTTGGAAAACTAAACGTAATGACTGCAGGACCGTTGGCCATGAGCATAGCCGCTCCCACCGCCTGGATAGCTCGGGCAAGCAAGAGGGTGACTAAATTAAACGAAAACCCACAAAATATAGACCCCAATGTAAAAATAATGAATCCGAGCAGCAAAACATTTTTTCGACCGTATTGATCAGAAAGTCGTCCCAGGGGTAAAAGTAAACAGGTAATGACCAGAAGGTACAAGACAATGACCCATTTTACTTGATTTAGACTCAGTGCCAGGTCTTGAGTCATTGTAGGCAGCGCAATATTGACGATGCTCGAGTCCAAAGTTGCCATAAAGGTCCCACATGCCACAGCGCTTAGGACCCACCACTTTTTAGTCATGATTTAAATCTAGCATGATGATAAGGGTTTCTGAACATGCATTCTTTAGATAATTTGACCCAAATTGCTCGAGAACTGAGGGTTTGGATCATCGAAATGATTACAGAGGCAAAGTCAGGCCATCCAGGCGGTAGCCTGTCGTGTACTGATTTGCTCACTGGGCTTTGGTTTTCGGAAATGCAGGCAGGAGACCGCTTTGTTTTGTCCAAAGGACATGCGGCGCCCGCTCTTTACGCGGTGCTTTCAAAAAAGGGTTTGATCCCTAAAGAAGAATTGAAGTCCTTGCGAAAACTAGGGAGTCGTTTGCAGGGGCACCCTGATCGAGTACGGTTGCCATACGTTGAGGCTTCTACAGGATCTTTAGGGCAGGGCCTTTCGGTAGCGCAGGGGATGGCGCTAGGATTTAAGCTCGATCAAAAACCTCACCACGTTTTTTGCCTTATTGGAGATGGAGAGTCTCAAGAAGGTCAGATTTGGGAGGCCGCGCTTTCTGCTCCAAAATTTAAACTTTCTAACCTCTGCGTCATATTAGATCACAACAATGGCCAAATTGATGGACCGGTAAGTGTCGTCATGCCGATTGAACCAATCAAAGACAAGTGGGAGGCTTTTGGCTGGCATGTTTTAGAGATTTCAGGCCATGACATGGATCAGATTCTAAAGGCATTTCAAAGCGCAAGGTCTGATCCGGGAGACCGACCCACTTTAATTTTAGCTCATACAATAAAAGGAAAAGGAGTTTCTTTTATGGAAAATAAAATCGAGTGGCATGGTGTTGCGCCTAAGGCAGAAGAAGCAGAAAAAGCCATAAAGGAGCTCCGAAATGGCTAAAGCCACACGCCAAGCTTTTGGAGAGTCGTTAGCTCGGCTGGGTGAGACCCATCCTGAGATTGTTGTTTTAGATGCAGATTTGTCCAAATCTACAAAGTCAGAAATTTTTGCAAAAAAATTTCCACACCGGTTTTTTGAAATGGGGATTGCCGAGGCCAATATGATTGGGACTGCGGCAGGCTTGTCTTTTATGGGTAAACTGCCTTTTTTATGCAGCTTTGGATGTTTTCTGACTGGACGTTACGATACGATTAGAATCAGTGCGGCCTATGCTCAAGCAAATATCCGATTGGTGGGGAGTCATGCGGGTTTAGGCATTGGAGATGATGGCCACAGCCAAATGGGATTAGAAGACATGGCTTTGATGAGAGCACTTCCGACCATGGGAGTTTTTCAGCCCATGGACGCACTCGAGACTGAACACATCATGGAATATTTAGTGAAAGATTGGAGAGGACCTGCCTACCTCAGACTCACTCGCCAAGCTCTCCCAGATCTTTATCCCAAGGGGACTCCCTTTCGCCCTGGAAAACTTTTACAGTTGCACTCTTCACAAAAACCCCAAGTGCTTTGTTTGGCCACGGGAGCGGGGGTAGCAGAGGCCATGCAAGCGATTTCTATTTTGGGTGAAAGAGGGATCTCTCTGAGTGTCTGGGCAGCCCATGCTCTTAAGCCCTTTGACGAAGAAACATTGCTCAATCTCTGTGGTGACTTTCAACTTGTGATCACCATCGAAGACCATTCTGTCATTGGAGGTTTGGGAACCTGTGTGGCCGAAACTCTGGCAAAAATGGGGCACCACCCCAGACTTATCAAATTTGGAGTTCAGGACACTTTTGGAGAAAGTGGAGAGTCTGCAGAGTTATTCGAGAAGCATGGATTTTCTGCGCGGGCCATTGCCGAAAAATTAGATTTTGTCTTGAGACTTTTGCCAGAAAATTGAGGGATAGATTTTTCGATAACCCAAGCTTTCATCACAAGGGACAGAGCTGAGTTGTTTTGAAAAAACAGTATAAATACTAAAGATATCAAGTAGTTATAAAAGTGGAAAAGTAATATTTTCCCACTTTACTTGTTTCCCACTTTAGACGATAATCAAGTGAGGAGCTATGCTATGTCTCGATTATCTGTAAATAAAGAAGTGATCCATGTGCGACCCGATTCGAAGGGGCGCATTACTTTGGGTAAGCTTGCCCAAGGCGTGAGTAGTTTTATGGTTCTAGTTCAGCCAAGTGGGAGCTTTCTTTTAGAACCCATGGTTGAAATTCCAGCTCGCGAAAAGTGGCTTTTTAAAAATAAAACAGCACTCGAAAGTGTAAAGCGAGGCCTTACGCAATCGGCACAAGGCGAGAGCAAGCCACTGGGATCATTTGCAAAGTTTGCATTCGAGAAAGACGAATAATCCAAAGTGCGCTTTGAACTCAAATTCACACAGGAGGCAAGCTCTAATCTGTGTGCTTTAGAGGAAAACAGGAGCTTAGAAAAAAGATTCAAAGCAGTGCAAAAGGCTCTTGGGTATCTTGAGATAAATCCGCGTCATCCTGGCTTAAATACGCACAAATATTTGTCCATCGCAGGTGAAAATGGCGAAGAAGTTTTCGAAGCTTATGCCGAAAATAAAACACCAGCGGCCTATCGTATTTTTTGGCAATATGGTCCGGGTAAGAATGTCATCACAGTTATTGCAATTACCCCCCACCCTTAAGTAGGGATTTTAATAGAGGTCAAAACAAAGAGTGTGTACGCTAGTCGGGGTTGACTGAAACCATACCCCATTGAATTTATTGGTTATTTTTACTCCGCTGTGGAGTAAGTCACAGTGCCAGAAGAATTCGTTTGGAAATCAAACTCTATATTTGGGTTGTTTAGAATTATTCTCGAAATTGATTTTTTTCTATGTCATAAAATGAAGATGCATTCTCCTTGGACAAAAGTACCTTCTTTAGGCCTGAAATTAGAGGCCCAAATGGATCACATTAAACGAACCTTTCCAACGGATCTTTTCAAAACTCAGGTGGAGGGTGTTCTTTTGACCGGGAGCTGCTCTCAAGGAAAAGCTACTTATCGAAGTGATATCGATTTTCTGGTCATTTTGAAACACCCCCCCCTCACTTATTCAAGAGTGTGTCAATTGAGAGATCAAATAGAATCCAAAATGAGTTCAGAGAGGACTCAGTCTCCTCTTGGCTGTGAGTTCCATTTTGTATTGATGGATGTTTTTTCGACACGAGAACCTGCGATGGCTCAATCTCTTTTAGATTCTGTTATTTTTATTGATCCAAACCGTAAACTGAAAGAAAGTTTAACAAAGTTTAAACCTTCTAAAGGAAAACGATCCCATGAATAATCCTAATCTTGCATATGATTACAGACTCAGAGCAAAAGGACGAAGAAAAGCAATAGAGAGCCTGTATCAAGACGGCCTGTATGCCGACACAGTCAGAGAATGCCAGGAAGCTTGCGAGTTAGCGCTCAAAAGCATGATCCGAGAGGCAGGCCACAGCGTGCCTCTGACCCACGAAGTTTCTGCAAAATTGTCTGAAATTGTCTCAGATCTTCCAAAAAATGTAAGAGATAACATCGAAAAAATCTGCACTATTTCGAAAAGTTTAAGACGAGATCGAGAAATTGCATTTTATGGAAGTGAGGACATCACACCTTCTGAGTTTTATGTGCAAAGTGACGCCCAGACAGCGATTTCACAATTAGATTTTGTCTTGGGGCTTTTGCCAGAAAATTAAGGAGCAGGCTTTTCGATAATCCAGGCCCTCAGTATTATTAGTCTTGACTAATAATTAGTTATAGGTTATTTTGTTAAAATGAGAGTTAAGTTCTACCTCAAGGCATCTGGTAGAAGTCCTGTTGAAGAATTTTTAGCAAACTCTTCTGTGGAGATAAGATCAGATTTTTTTGATGCAGCGAGTTTACTTGTTTCTGGACAAAATCTTTCAATGCCTTTGAGTCGTAACTTGGCAAGTATCTATCTGGGTTTACATGAGCTCAGATTAAAAGATCGGAATGGGCAAGTTCGAATAGTTTATTTCATTAAAAAAGGTGACGCAATCTATGTACTTCATGCATTTAAAAAGAAGACACAAGAATTGCCAAAAACAGAAATTGAACTTATTTTAAAAAGAATTAAGGAGATTTAAATTATGGCTTGGAAAGAAATGAATATCGAAGAATTTGCTAAATCTTTGGGAGTGAGTGTAGCTGAGGTTCGTGAGAAACAGAAACTTGCTCAACTTATTGTGAGGATGCGTAAAGAACTAAATCTTTCTCAGATTTCGTTAGCAAAAAAGATGGGAGTCACCCAAAGTCGGGTCGCTCAAATTGAATCTGGCGTTGGTACTTCTAAAGTAACTTTTGATGTGCTCTTGAATGTCCTCACTTTGCTTGGGTACGACTTTAAAATTCTACCCAAAAAAGCAGCTTAATTTTCTCGCCGATGGATGCAAAATATCCAGCCCTAAGGCCCAGAAAAAGACCTAAAGTAGTGTAAAAAGCACTTGGGTATCTTAAGGAGCAACTCACCGCTTTCGCATAATCAATTTTAAATTTTTCTTTTTCCAAAGATCCCAGAGGATGATCGCTAGTCCAATGCCTTCGCAAGCTAAAAGATAGGGGTCGGTATAAGAAGCTAAATGTCGCCACTTGTCTTGGCTGGGAATGATTGGAAACTGAAATCCATAGGCTGGAAACAAAAGAGCAAAATGGGCAGACGCTGGAGAGCTTGGATTAAAATAATCCACCCAGCTATCGAGCAACAAATGAGTCATCTCACCTAATGAAATGGCAGCAAAAATTTTTGATTTTTTCAGAATTGCCCATAAAATCACACAGAGCAAGAGAAGCCCGGTGTGTCCAAAAGTTCGGGTCCCACTGATTATCCCAAAGGAATCTCCCCAGTTTCCACCGAGCAATACAGGGATGTAATAAAGCGGCTTGTCTAGTAGATCTGGCAATAAAATCCCAAAAATAAGCCAGGCCCGAGACAATCCCCGAGACCAGGGGCTCACTAATTTAGTTCCGATACCGATGTGTGCTAAAATCAGCATGCAGTTAAAACAATTTTACCAAAAAACTGCCGGGAGTCCAATTTTTCTACAGCTTTTGGATATTGAGCGATTTCGAAAGTAGAATCAACGACCGCTTTGAGTTTCTTTTGCGAAAAAAGCTCTAAAACTCGAAGCAAATCTCCCCTCCCTCCCATGGTTGTCCCTAAGATAGAGATATTTTTAAAAAACAGGGGTTTCAAATCCATTTGAATTTTAGAATCAGAGGTTGCCCCACAACTCACAAGCCTCCCACCCCAGGCTAGGCACTTGAGGCTCTCCATAAAATTTTCTCCTCCAATGTGATCTAAAATGACATCGACGCCTTTTTTTCCAAAGGTGGCCGCGATTTTTTTTACTTCCTCTCGAAATGACGTTTTTTTATAATCTATTACAAAATCAGCTCCCAAGGCTTTTGCTTTTGAGATTTTATTTTCATGCCCCACTGTGGTGATCACAACAGCACCCAAAAGCTTAGCCATTTGGATGGCCGCAACGGACACTCCGCTACCTCCTGCATGGATCAAAACCAGTTCGCCAGGTAAAACACGTGCTTTTCTAAAAAGCATGCTCCAGGCTGTAACAAAAGTAACCGGGATGCACGCTGCATCTCCAGCAGACAGATTTTTAGGGCGCAATACAATATTTCTGGCTGGAACTACCACAAACTCAGCACAGCCCCCATTTTGGGTTTCGCCTAAGAGCCCAAATTGTGTGCAGGTAGCGTCATTTCCGTTAGAGCAGGCAGAGCACATTCCGCAAGAGAGGATGGGATTGATGAGCACTGGGGAGTGAAGCAAAACTCCGATGGGCTTTAGTTGCTCTTCGGAGCCAGGTCCAAACTGGTCGATCACTCCAGTGATATCGCATCCAGGAATAAGAGGGAGAGGAAAATGATGTCCTGGAACTCCTTGTCTGACCCAAAGATCCATGTGGTTTAGGCTCAAGGCTTCTACTTTGACTCGCACTTCTCCGGGAGCTGGGGTGGGAGTGGGAATTTCTTTGTGGACTAAAACTTCTGGCCCGCCATGTTTTTCGATGACCCAGGCTTTCATACGTAAACGATAACCAATGCGGTTGATGCTGTCTACGTCTTTTTTGCTATAACACCTGGCTTCATGCCTTTTCAAATTTGACAGGACCTGCTATTTTTGAAATACCTTTTCAAATTTGACAGGACCTGCTATTTTTGAAAATATATGGCTCATTTAAGAAAACGCTATTTAGAAAATATTTTAGCAAGTGTCACCCGCTTCAGCCCACTGATAGGGATTCTAGGTCATAGGCAAGTTGGTAAAACCACTCTTCTAGAGCATATTTCAAAGAAATATTACACTTTAGACGAGGCTTCAGAGATTCAGGTCGCCCGAGAAACCCCAAAAAAATTCCTACAGAAGAGACAAGGACATCTTGTTGCAATTGACGAATGTCAGCTCGCTCCAGAGCTTTTCCCAGCATTAAAAGAACATGTCCGTGTTAAAAAACAACCCGGTCAGTTCTTGCTCAGTGGATCAGTTCGCTTTACAAGTCGTAAAGCCATTCGAGAGTCCCTGACAGGTAGAATTGTAAACTTAGAGCTTTATCCATTGACGATACAAGAAATTTATCATCAACCCTTATCATCCGCTTGTCGAAAGGCAATGACAGTCAGTTCGCTAGAATTTTTTCTACGGGAGCATTCTGTATTACAAAACAAGGCTTTTGCACATTGGACAAAAGCAATGAACATTTATCTTTCGTTAGGAGGACTCCCTGGAATCTGTTTTGTCCATGACGAAAAACTTCGCGATCTCCGTTTGCGCGAACAGATACACACTATCTTAGACAGAGACCTGAGACTGGTTCAAAAAACTTCCTTGCCCATCTCACAAATAATACAACTTTGCGCAAGACTTGTCCAAACTCAGGGTGAACCACTCGATTATACAGATCTACAAAAAAATACAGGAATTTCTACTCCAACTCTGAAAAAGCTCTTGTTTGCACTTGAGGCTATTTTTTTAATCCGTCTTATCCCCATCGAAGGAGGCAGAAAGGGACATATTATTTTTTTCGAGGATATAGCCGAAGCGAACTGGTTCAGAACGCTTCGCGTCGACAAAAGCGTGCTTTTGTCACACCTTTGTTTTACACAAGTCCGAGCTCAATTTGGCTACCTTCTAGGAGAGAAAGTCGAGTTTTTTCATTTTCGCACACGAGGAGGTGCATTGGTTCCACTGGGTGTCAGAACTCGTAACGGTGCTTTAGGTATTATTCCAATTTCTGATACAGCAAATATTCAAAAACCTTTTGGGTCTGCCAGCAGCTTTATTCGGACCTATGAAAACTCACGTGTATTGCTTTTACACCCAGGAAAAGAATTCAGATTGCTGCATCCACGAATCTTGCTAGCTCCTTTGGTTGAGCTTTTGTAAAACTTACTGGCGGTCTTCTCTCGTATCTAACCACACCGCCAATATAATAATGAGTCCTTTGATGACCTTTTGATAAAATTCGGTGACATCGAGTAAACTCATCCCATTATTTAAAGCGCCTATAAAAAATGCACCTAAAAGAGATCCACGAATACTCCCCACTCCCCCTTTGAGACTCGTTCCTCCAATCACGACGGCCGCGATGGCATCTAACTCTAAAAGCTCCCCGGCTGTGGGGAGTGCGCCATTTAAGCGAGCGGTCAAGATTGCTCCGCAGAGTCCAGCTAAGGCGCCCAGAGTGATATAAATTCCTGTGGTTATGTTTCGGATGGGCACGCCCGATAACCAAGCGGCTTCTAAATTACCTCCCATCGCCATGACAAATCTTCCCAAACGGGTTTGACTGAGAATCACAGCTCCAAAAATCCCGATGAGAGCAAAAATAAGGACAGGCACAGGAATCCCACGGTAGCCCAAAAAAGCCCAAAGGGAC
>CAZBEI010000123.1:0-39709 GCA_964490895.1 uncultured Bdellovibrio sp.
TAAACTCAGCTTCTCACCTGTGGGGATACCAAAATTATAAAACTTCTGATTATTCTAAAAATTGCTGGTGGGTTGGATTGCTTGGAGCAGGCGAAGGCTGGCACAACAACCATCATGCCTACCCAAATTCTGCAGCCCATGGGCACTTTTGGTGGGAGATTGATACTACTTATTTGGCCATTCGGGTTCTTAAATTTCTAGGCTTGGCAAAGCAAGTAAAGCTTCCGGCTCGGCATTTTATTTCGCCTCCTTTGGAGGCTGTTTCCCCTATGCCTGGAGAAGAATTTTCTTGTTATTCTGAGACCTGAGGCTTTAAAATAAAATGGACACATGCCACATCGTTATAAGGAAGCACCTCCTCCACTTTTTCCATCTGTAAAACTTCTTCCTTTTACTGCGCTCAGAGAAAAACTAAAAGAGGGGTATGGATTTTCTGATTTTCGCTCGGATCTCATGTCAGGTCTCATCGTAGGCATGGTCGCTATCCCTCTTGGAATGGCTTTGGCGATAGCCAGTGGAGTTGCTCCGCAACATGGACTTTATACGGTCATTATAGGTGGGAGCGTGGTTGCCCTCTTGGGAGGATCTCGATTCCAAGTGACAGGTCCAACTGCAGCCTTTGTGGTGATCCTTGCGCCCATTGCGCAAAAGTTTGGATTAAATGGTTTGCTTATGGCTGGACTCATGGCTGGAATTTTATTGGTTGCCATGGGGATGGCTAGGATGGGAAAGCTGATCCAGTTTATTCCCTATCCTGTGACCACTGGATTTACAGCAGGCATTGCTGTTGTGATTGGGACATTGCAACTCAAGGATTTTTTTGGATTACAAGTTCCAGAAATGCCAGATCGATTTATCGGAAAAGCGATAGCTTTAATCCATGCAAGTAGCACATTTTCTCTGACAGAACTTGCCATCGGGGCAGGCACTCTTTTTTTTCTTGTGATTTGGCCAAAACTCAACCAAAAAATTCCGTCTCCTCTGGTGGCCTTAACAACAGCAACTGTTTTTGTGACATTTCTAAAAAGCATGTTTCCTACACTTCAAATTGCAACTATTGGAAATCGTTTTAGCCCCGGAATTCCGCAGACACTCCCCCATTTTCAGTTGCCTTGGAGTGCTTTTGGATCTGGCCAGCTCTCGTTTGGAGCTCTCGAGTCGCTTGCTCTCCCTGCATTTGCCATTGCAATGTTAGCAGCCATTGAGTCTCTATTGTCCGCAGTGGTGGCTGACGGCATGGCCCAGACCAAGCATGATCCCAATGCAGAGCTTGTGGCATTGGGAATTGGAAATATGCTTTGCCCTTTTTTTGGTGGAATTGCGGCCACAGGAGCTATTGCACGAACAGCGACCAATATTCGCTTTGGAGCAAAATCACCTTTTTCGGCCGTAATTCACTCCCTCTTTGCGTTGGCTACCATTCTTCTTTTTGCACCCTTTATTTCCTATCTGCCCATGGCAGCTCTCGCAGCGCTTTTGTTGCTTGTGGCTTACAACATGTCAGAGATAAAGCATTTTTTCCATATTCTGAGAGTAGGTCCCAGAAGTGACATGATCGTATTGTTGCTTTGTTTTTCCTTCACTATTTTTTTCGATATGGTTGTCGGAGTCACATTTGGGATTTTGTTGGCTGCACTCTTATTTATGCGAAAAATGGCTGCTACCACTTTTACTCAAATCCTGCCAGTGGAGAAGCACTCTTATATCAAAGAGTCTATTCCTCATGATTTTATGATTTATGAGATTGCGGGCCCTCTTTTTTTTGGAGCGGCTGAGAACGCAATAGAGGCCGTCAGTAGCATCACGGATCATATTCGGGTGGTTATCCTAGTCCTCCAATATGTGCCCATGATGGATGTGACGGGGCTTGTCGCTTTGGAGAGCGCCCTCCATAAGCTGACCACCCATAATCGCAGGGTGTATTTGGTGGGGGTGCAAAAGCAACCCGCAGAGCTCATCAAAAAATCAGGACTTGACCATTATCACGGAAAAGTCGAAATCTGTGGCACGGTGGACGAGGCTATAAAAAAATCAATGAATTTATAAAAATTCACTTTTTGTGATAAACTCACATCCAAGCATGATCCATTATTTATTTGAAGTTAAAACCCCTCTTGGTTTTTCAGTAAGGTGTTCAAAGTCTTATTGGCTTTTTATCGTCACAGAAAAACATCCGGTTTTATAAGGACATGAAAATGACATACAAAAAGTATTATCAGATCCAGATGAAATTAGAAAAAGTAAAAGAGATCCTCATGTTTATTTGTTTTATCGAGGATTAAAACCACGTTGGCTTTGTGCTGTCATCAAATTAGAAAATGATCCTGGTTTTTTAATTACAGCCTATCCAACAGACTCAATTAAGGTGGGCGAATCTATATGGAAAAAATCAAAATAATTCACGATAGCATTGCACATACATTGACTATTTGGATTGATAACCCAAAAAAAGAGACCATTTGCGAAGAAAGTTCTGAAGAAGTCATTTTCATGAAAGATAAAAATGGAAAAATCATTGGAGTTGAGATTTTGAATTATAAATCTAACCATTTAGATGCGAGTCTTATTGTGGAAACAATTGTAAAAACTGCTGACGTAACAACTTGAACTATTTTTTTAACCTCACGTCAAAAATCCGAGTGCCCTCAGAGTCATAAAATTTCGGGAAGTTTTGATTAAAGTATTCTAAGTTTGGATGGTACTTGTACATCTCAGAAGGACCCACAAAGACATAGCTGATGTAATGAACTTTGAGGAGGTCTTTGGCTTGTTCTCCTCCTTTATAAATGAGGGCAATGTCCTTTTCGATTGGATCATAGTCAAAGCCAAAGTTAAGTGCCCAGGCTGTGTAGCCCAGTAAAATGGGACGAGCCCCTAAAGCCATGACCAGGTGTTTGTGATCTGTGTTTGTAACAAATCGAGCGAGAGGGTCCGTTTTGTCTCGAATGACTTTTGCAATCTCAATTTCTTTTTGAGTGAGCAATTGGTGGGTGTGCGAATCCACTCTAGAGAGGCGGATGAGCTCAAGAGCTCCTGTCAAGGTGAGAGATAAAATAGACAATAGAACAATCCCTTTGTGTCGAGTCCAGCCCTCCGAAAACGCTTTTACACTCAAAGCGCAAAATCCGACATAACTCCACATAAAAAATTTAGAATTGTCCCACTGAATGGGCTGAAATTGAATGAGATTGGCCAATAAAAATACTAAAAAAAATCCAGAAAAAAACCAAACAGCTTCTTTATCCTTGTCTTTTAGAAATTTCAAAAATCCGAGGCTCGCAAAAATTAAAATAAAACCCCAAGCCTGCAGCCAAAAAAAGAGCCAATCCAAAATATCTTTTGCAACAAATCCAGGTTTTAAAAAAATAAAATGATTACTTTTAATTCCCCCAGAAATGAAAATGAGGTAGAGAATGCTTGCTAAACTAAAAGCAGGGAGGCAAAAGTAAATCCATCTTTTCCAATCTTTTCGGTGAAATAAAAAATAAGGCGCTAAAATGATGGCCCAGATCATGAGGCTATGCATGTGCGCAATCGGCAAAAGACCAAAGAGCAAACCACAAAGGACTAGGGTAAGTTTGTGTTTCTGTGTCAGTAAGCCCAAGACTGACCAAAGGGTCATCACCATGCCCAATAAAAAGGCCCTTTGGGGGAGTAAAAAACCTACCAACAAATTACTAGAGTACCACCCATAGCTCTCCAGGCGCGAGTACTCTACGGGGGGGTTGAGCAGGTGATCTAATTTGAAATCAAATTTTAGAAACCCCAAACCCCCAGACAAAAAAAGCAAAGAGAGAGCTAGGAGGGCCTGAGCCTTTGAGCGAAGGAGTCGCTCAAAAAATTTAAAAAGTCCTAAAACAAGCAAAATCGAAAGCACAATAGAGGGAAAAATAAAAGAAGTGGGGATAGAAAATCCAACCCGCATCATTAGACCTGATATCAGGTTGGTCAAAAAAGCATACGTGAGTTTTCCATCGGCAAATATTGGGTGATAGGCAAACCAAAGGTGAGGAGGTTTGGTTGCAAAAATCTGGGCCATACCAAGGTGCAATGCCCAGTCTGACCAGAGGTGTTCGTGGCCGACAAAAAGGCCCTCTTTGCGAAGAGAAATACTGCGTAAGAAAAAGTGAGCGAGGTAGGCCATCCAACTGAGTAAGCCGAGGTAGATAAAAAGAGAAGGTTTCACTTTTCTGAGCATGCAGTATCTCATTATATCTAAGTGGTATTAAAGTTTAAAGCATTCTCAATTTGCTTTGTCCTCAAAAAATCTCGTACATTTTTTTGATCAATCACAAGCATGGGGCAGTCTAATCCACATTGTTTTAAAGTTTCTTTTGAGGGTAATCGTTTAACGCGGCCGCTTTTTACTTCGATAGCTAATAGGGGTACGTTCTCATCTGTGATGATAAAATCCATTTCGTAGGGATCTTCTCTCCAGTAGTTGAGAGTATGTTTTTGTCGCCCATAAAGCAAATTTGCCAAATGACTGCCCACAAGATTTTCAAAAACAAATCCTCTTAAACCCTCTTTTGAAACAGCTGAATCAACCAGAGCAGGATTTGGGATAATCCATTTTGGGCGTGAACGTTTCACTTGGTGAGGGTGTTTGGAAAATTTGGAGAGAGGGATTAAAACAAAAGCCATATGTAATAGTTCTGCATAATGAACCAGGGTGGCCGAATTTCCTTTTCCTTGCAAATGACCTAAAATTTTTTCGTAGCTCACAATTTGGGAAGGCAGTTTTGATACATACCAAAAAAGCTGTCTGAGCAGTGCGGGTTTATCCACTGCATGAAGCGTTAAAATATCTCTTCCTAATGTGGTCTCAATAATGCTGTTTTGAATATAATCTAAGCACCTGGCTTCATCATCCTTGAGAGAATAAACTTTTGGATATCCCCCCCAGCGCACATAGTCTTCTAACGTTGCATCGAATGTTTTTTCGCATTCTGCGAAAATCCAATGTGGCAAGAAATTGAGCTCAAACCTTCCTGTTAGGCTTTCTGAGAGCCCTTTTTCGATTAAAATTGCAGAACTTCCTAAAAGCCATATATTCATTATTTTTTTAGACCTTTGGTCTTCGTCCCAAAGCATTTTTATAGTTTCTGACCAGCGTGGAATTTTTTGAATTTCGTCTAAAATTAATGTTGGGTTCTCCGTCTTAAGATTTCGAGCTTTGTCCCAATGAGTGATGATAAAATCAGGGGTAGGGGGTGACGGCAAATCAGCAGAGGCATAAAGAAAACTGTTTTTATTCAGCTGCCCAGCATATTCTGTAACCAAGGTGGTTTTTCCTACTTGGCGAGGACCCAGTAGGACTTGGATGAGATTTTTTGGGTCTTTCCAGTGTTTTTGGATAGATTCAGACAAAATTCTACTCATCTTTTACTTGTTAAATCAATGAGATGCACTAGTCAACAGATTTTCCGAGCTGTAGCTCGGAAAGTGATAATATTCTTGCCATAATTTCACTGAAGCTACAAAGTGGATCATAAAGACAATATATTTTATGAGTAAAAAAAAGAAAGTACAAAAATTAGAAATTTCTAAACAAAGACAAAGTTTTTTATACGAAAAAAATATAAATAAAAATTTAGCAACAAAATCACCAGAAATACCCAGAGGTCAAAACCCCTCCTGGCACTACGTGCTTATTGTTTGCCTGATAGTACTTGGATATTGCTTTAAAATTTACCACCTCCACGAACCCCCAAAGTTTTATTTTGACGAAGTTTACCATGGATTTACAGCCACTCAGTATCTGCATGGAAACGTGCAAGCTTACGATCCCTGGGCCAAACCCCCCAAAGATGTGGCTTTTGAGTGGACTCATCCTCCTCTAGCAAAGCTCATCATGGCTGGTTTTATGCGTTTATTTGGAGAAAATAGTTTGGGGTGGCGATTGGGGTCCGTGCTTTTTGGCTCTCTTGCTACAGTTTTATCTGGAGTTTTGGCGTTTCAGCTTTTTGGGTCTACTTGGATTGCGCTACTGACTGTTTTTTTTCTCACCTTCGAAAATCTATTTCTAGTCCAGTCGCGTATTGCCATGAATGACATTTATTTTGTGTGCTTTATGCTTTTTACGCTCACACAGTACATTTCCTTCAAAAAAAATCCAAGCAAGACACTCCCACTCGTTTTAACGGGCATGGGTCTTGGGCTTGCGCTTTCGACCAAGTGGACTTCGTTTTTCCTGGCTTTCATTTTGGCTCTGGATTTTATAGGTACTGAACTCTGGAGTGGGAGATTTTCAGGAACTAAAGTGTATTTTAAAATTTTTTGTTTGGGTCTTGTTTTTCCGGGTCTTATTTATTTGGCCTCATACGCTCAATTTTTTATACTGGGAGGGAGCTGGGATCAGTTTGAGAAATTGCAGGGACAGATGTGGTATTATCACAGCCAACTCAAAGCCACACACAGTTACCAGTCTATCCCCGTTCAGTGGCTTTTTAATTTGCGCCCCGTTTGGATGTCTACTGATTATTCTCAACCTGAGATGGCTCGAAATATTTATAACCTAGGGAACTTAGTGATCCTATGGAGTGGTCTTGTGGCGGTTTTATGGGGCCTCTTTAAAACATCTTGGAGTTGGGAGAAGGGGTTTCTCTCCCTTTGTTATTTTATGTTTTGGGTGCCCTGGATTTTTTCTCCACGGATTATGCTGTTTTATCACTACTTGCCTGCCATTCCATTTTTATGTATTTTTTTATCCCTGTGGGTAAACTTTCTTTTAAAACAAAAGGGTTGGCGCGCATCCGTGAGTAAAGGCATTTTGGTCTGCTCCGGCCTTTGGTTTTTGGTCTACTACCCCAATTCTGTAGGAATCCCAGTGCCTAAAAAATTTGCAGAAATTGTTTATTATTTGATTCCCAGTTGGAAGTAGGGGTATTCCCCCAACGATAGTCCAGGCAAGATTTTGTCTGGATTGAGAGGATTTACTCTTGGGCCCACTTTTTCTTTCAAAGTTTGGAGCACGTCTTTGAGAGCGAGTGGAGTACCAGCAAGCAAGGTTTGCACTCTTGCGAGACCTTCGTTTATTTCACGAAAAATGCACGATGGGATTTGAGTAGTGTCTGGATCAAATTGAATTTCTACTCTAGAAAATGCTGAACAAAGGGGGCTTTGTTTCGGGTATGGTTTTGTTTTTACTGCCCACAGGATGGGATTGGCGCAAAGCTCTAATAAGTCGTCTAAAATCTGTAATTTTGTCCAAGTGGGGAGGGCGCCCGTTTCAGGAAAAATTTCTGTCAAAAAAGCAGACTGTGAGGTTTTATTCTGGGATTCTCCAACGAGTTGCAGCGAAGCGTCGTCAAACGCTTTTTCCCACTCCAGGGGGCCGAGTGGATTTTCGAGGGCATGAAAAAAAGAGTCGATCAAGCCAGCTTTTTTATGTGTCTCTGGATGGCTTTCGAAACAAGAGCGAATGGGATGTGTGGCCGGAAGCAGTGTGAGGGTTTGTTTTGCTTTTTTATAAAGCTCTGGTGTGTGTGCTGAAAGCCCCTGGAGTTTAAACCACTGAGCTGCGAGTCTCATCCAAATTCGACTTTGCTTCGGGTAAGTGACAACCCGCAGAAGTCCGTTATCCGAAAGATGAGAGCGCAGTTTTTTTAGTAATAAACTGGGTTGGTCTGAGTGGTGTAAAAGATTCGAAGCCAAAACATAGTCAAAGCTTTCGCCCTCCCAGTCTTTTATGTCCGCATGGACAAATGTAATAGGAGGAAGTTTTCTAAAGAACCGAGCCCATTTGACCCTTTGACGGAGGATCTCAAGCGAGTGGTGGCTGAAATCAAGCGCCACAATGGACTGCGCTAACGGATGTTGGTTTGCCACTACCAAAGCTTCTAGAGTTCCAGCTCCTGCCACTAGAATTTTTTTCCCTGTGTGGGAGTGAACTTCGGGCCCAAGAAAGCGCATTCCGAACTCATACCTGAGCTCAAGTCCCTGACTTTTCTTTGGTAAGGCAAATCGCGGGACGGGAGGATAGGGGAAGAGTTCGTACTGGCTTTGGACAGCGTTCAAAGCTTTGTCCCATTGAGTTTACACAAATCGTAGAGACGGTCGTAGTGATACATCCCCGTGGAGTGAGCATCGTTCCAAAAAATCTGGATCGCATAGCGTCCCACAAGCTCCACCTTTGTGGGCTTGATCTCTGGAGCAATGGAGCTTAGTTTAATTTTTCTCGCCCCTGTGTGTTCGTCAATACAAAGTGCGCAAGGGCATTCAAAGCGTAAATTTAAAAAAGGCAGAGAAAATTTTTCTCCCGTGCTCCACACAATGAGTATTTCTGTAGGGCTGTATTCCTCGATTTGTTTAGGCCGCCTCTGCTGCAAAATGTCATCTGCTTTGTCAGATTTATTCAAAAAATCCTCACACAACAGAAGCTAGGTACTAAGAAGCTCACTGTCTCTGCAATGTATAGAGGCAATCGCCTTGAAGTGTTTGCATGACAGTAACCAGCCTAAAGCTTGCTTTTGCGATAGCCACCACCTTGTGCATAGGTTCGCTTTGATAAAGTGGATCATCGGGATTGGAGCTGATATTGGGATTCGGTGCCCAGCCCTCAGAACTACAAGGAGCTGTCACTTGGCAAAGTCCCCAAATTTTACAGCTATCCCACCTTGCTTTGTTTGACGCTTGAGAGCTTGATCCCACCATCAGTAAAGCTACCAGTGTTCCTAAAAATAGAGATTTTTTTTTCATGTTTCCCCCTTTTGTCTTCATATTTCTTCCCCCTTTTTCCAGCAGTTAAACTGGATTATTGCCAATGCTTATATCTAAAAGAAAATCTCACGACAAGGATTAAATAATTAACGCATAGAGTTAAGTCGGCATTCTTCTCTTTTTATTTTCCATCACCATGAGATACGCAGGCAGAGATAAGATCGCAGCAGTCACGCAGGTGATCTCGCCTAAAACAGCCAATAGTCCGAAGCTAAAAAAGGCCTGGTTTTCTGCAATCAGAAGCGAACTATAGCCTATGATCGTCGTCATGCTGCAAAGACACACTGCGCCACCTGTGTTTTTAATAACTGCAATAATGTCACCTTTTTTCTCCTGTTGGTAGCGTTGAAAAATATTGACGCCATAGTCCACACCAATTCCAAAAGTGATAGGTAGGGCAATAAAATTGAGAAAGTTGATTTTAAGTCCCAGTGCTAACATCAGGCCCCCCATCCAGGTGGCTCCTAAGATTAAGGCAAAAAGCACAAGCGTAATTGTTTTTAAATTTCTAAAGAAAAAGACGACCATCAGCACCACCGCAAGGAAAGCAAGCAAGGTTGCCTTGGGACCATCTTTAGAAATCGCATCTAAGAGGTCTGCAGAAATAGGGAGTGTCCCAGCCACGGGAGTGCCAGGGGCAATGGAGTCTGTGATTTGTCTCAGGTCTTTTACAAAGGTGACCAGTTTTTGGCCATTCCAAAGAGAATTGTCAAGCGGAGGTTCCACTAAGATGAGTTTTCCGATGCTTTTATCTTTTTCAGTGAATTTGTTCAAAACCAGTGGGGGCAGATCATTTGCCGCAATGGGTTTGAAAGCTTCGGGTGTTAAAAACTCTGAGACCAGTTTTTTATCATCTGAGGATAAACGGGCGAGCAGCCTGGGGGTGAGCCGGCTCCTGATCTCTTTTAAAAGGAGGATTTTTTGAGGCTGTTCTCCTGGGATAAAATCCTCCAAAGACTGAACCGATGCAATGGAGCTTGTTTTTCCTTCGCTTGCTTTCTTCTCCTTTAAGGCTTCTTCGATAGCCAGCGCGTCCTCTCGAGTTTTGGGCAAAACCACCAATGGAGAAATATAGCGCTGAAAAATTTCGTCTACATGTTTCCAAAGATATGCAGATCCCGACTCCAAGCTTGTTTTATTTCGCAGTTTGGTGAGGTCTGTCTCTAAGAGAGGAGTTTGGTAGTGGAAGACAAACTGAGAAACTGAGATAAGAGTCAATAAAAAAGAAAAACCCCAAAGCTGAGCAGGGTAGCGACTGACAAGTCCTGCTAAAAATTTAGAAAAGAAATGTTTTTTGAAAAAAGGGATAGAAAAAAAGAATTTCAATTGGCTAAACGCTTTTGGAGTAGGGAATTTTTTTTCAGCCATGGGGATCCACTTGTCAAAGAAAATAAGAAGCGCTGGCAATAGTGTAAAAGAGGAGATCCAACAAAGGAGCATTCCGACGAGTCCAATCACACCAAATTGTCTAAAACCTCGAAAGCTGGTGAGCATCAAAGATCCATACGATAAGCCTGCAGCGAGAGCCGCAGTCCAAGTGGCAGTGGCGGTATGGGTGAGCGACAGGTTTGTGGCTCGTATGATGCTCTTGCCTTTGCGTCTTTCTTCGAGATAGCGGGCTAAATAGATAATTCCAAAGTTAATTCCATTTCCAATAATGATGCTCCCCATAAAGGCAGAGTTGGCGTTTAGGGAGCCCACTAAAAAATAAGACACTCCAAAAGTCCAAAAAGCGCCCATAAAAAGGCTGAGCAAGAGAGCAGAAGTTGCCAATGTATTTTTGAAGAAAACAAAAAGCACAAAAGTGACTAAAAAAATGACAATCACAGTAGAGAGGCCCAAGTCTTTCAAAAGGGCAGATTGTTCTTCGATTAAGTTTTGGACTCCGCCTGTGAACTTGATTTCAAGATCGGGTGAGTAGTTTCCGGGACTGAGCTCTGCGATGGTTTTGACAACTTGATTTTTTAACTCTTGAGTATTTTTGAATCCCGAGGCTTTGCCCGGTGCAAAGACTAAAACAACACGTTTTTTTTCGTCCGGAGTGGCATAGTAACCATCAGGAAAACGGCTGTAAGCCGAAACTTTTTTGTCATATTTCTTTCGCATTCCGCGCAGGTCGAGTTGAGGCTCGGGGATTTCTTCTTTCACAAAAATATTGAGTGGATTGTAGAGCGATCTTTCGTATTCGATCCTCTCTTTGACATAGTCTCGCATTTTGATGAGATCAGGCAGATCCATGTAGAGTGCGCGTCTTTGTTTAAAAAAATGCAATTCATCGCGAATTTGGTATTCGACTGATGCAATGACATCTTTTGGAACTTTTTTAAGTTTTTCGCCTAAGTCAGTGACAAACTTTTTACTGGCTTGCGTATTTTCTGAAAAAACTAAAACAGCTAAGTTTTCTACAGATTCGAGTCTTCGGGTGACTTCTTCGAGGTCTAAAACGCTTCGGACGGTGGCGGGGAGCAGTTCTTCGATGTCGGTGCGTAAGCTCTTAAAGAGCTGGATAGAATAATAGCCTCCAACCCCGGATAAAACGGTGCCTACAAAAAGAATGGGCCCAGCAAAGCGGAGGATAAACTTAGAGTAGAAGTTCACAGTTAGTTCAGAACTTAATAATATTATTAGAATGAAGCAAGAATTTTAGTTGTTTTTTGATGCGTTCTGTTTTTAAATGACGCAACATGGATTTTTTCCAAGATTCTTTCCAAAAAATTTACCAATGGATTTCGATTTTAGGGGAATTTAGCACTTTTATTTTCCAATCTCTCCTTTTGCTTCCCAAGCTTGTGAAGCGGAGAGGGCTCTTTTTAAAGCAATGCGAATTTATCGGAGTGACTTCGACAGGAATTGTCGTAGTGGCGGGCGCTTTTTTGGGCGGAGTTTTAGGGTACCAGCTTTTTATTGGATTTCATTACTTTGGGATGGAAGCCTTTATGGGCGGGAGTGTAGGGGTTTCGCTTTTTCGCGAACTGGCTCCCGTGATGGCTGCCATTATGGTGACCGGGAGAGCAGGCGCTGCGATGGCTGCCGAAATTGCAAGCATGAGGATTTCTGAGCAAATCGACGCTCTCGAGGTGATGGCGGTCAACCCACTTGAGTATTTGGTTACTCCTCGGGTTTATGCGGGACTTTTGATGATGCCTCTTTTATCCATATTTTTTGGGATTGTGGGGACTTTAGCGGCCGAAGGGATTGCCTGTGGTGTGATGGGTTTAGATTCCAGCATCTTTTGGGATCAATTTGCGAAGTTTGTCGACGCCATAGATATCATCCACTGTGTTACCAAAGGAGCTGTCTTTGGGCTTTTCCTTACCTTAATTGGGTGTTTTTGCGGATACCGTGCTGAGGGAGGGGCTAGAGGAGTGGGTTTTGCCACTCGTTCGTCGGTTGTGGCCTCTTGTTTAACGATTTTATTTAGTGATTATATTTTAACATCTTTGTTGCCATTTGGGTTTGCGAGACTCAAAGCAATGTGACTTGTGGGTACATAAAATTATGGAGAACTCAAAATCAAATACGGCTGCCTTTTTTAGAGTTGGAGTTTTTACTCTGATTGGGCTTGCGTTAATTGGAGCAATGACGGTTTTTGTCAATGACAAGCCCTATTGGTGGAGAGCCTGTCAATTGGTCCATGTCAAAGTGAGTGATGCCTCAGGTTTAAAGTCTAAATCTCCTGTAAAGTCTTTGGGTCTAGAAATTGGATATTTAAAAACAGTGGAGCTCTCTGAGACTTATGTGCGCGTAGGAGTTTGCATTACAGCTCCGGTCGAAATTTTGCCCACCACTCGAGCTTATATTCAAGGAGATGGTTTTTTAGGAGACAAGTTTTTAGAGCTAAAGCCAGTTCGCTATAAAGGACCTACGCTTCCAGAAGAGGACAAAAAAGAGGGGGGCTCTAAGAGCGATATTCTCATAAAATCGATCGAAAAAATTTCTTCCTTGTTCTTGTCTCCTGTTTTTGCCACTGAGAAGGAGTCTTCGCAAGCTCAGGGCGAAGATTCTAAATCACAGCGAGAAATTCCGATTGGAGAAAAATCCCAAGATTTAAAACATGTGATTGAGCAAGTGGACAATTTGGTGGGGGAGATGACCTCTCTGACCAATAACCTGAAAGAAGCCATCAATCCGCAAGAGCTCCGCCAGACCATGCAGCAGCTCAACAAGACTCTCGAAAATGCTTCCAAGACTTTTGCGCCAGAAGGCGGGCTCAATACCACGGCGCAACGAACACTGGCGAAACTAGAAGACGCCATCGAGCAGTTGAGAGATCAGTTTACACGGATCAACAAAGGTGAGGGCTCAGTGGGCATGCTCCTCAATGATCCCTCTTATGCAAAAGAGATTAAAGAAGCGATGCAAAATATAAACCGGCTTTTGTCTAAAGTAGGAGGCGTGAGATTTATTGTCGACGTGGGAGCTGAAAGAATCAATGCTTTTGGTGGGACACGAGGTTGGTACAAGATGAGGATTTTTTCCAAACCCGACCGCTATTATCTTTTGGGATTGTCCGTAGATCCTCGAGGAAAACGCTCAGTGACCACCACCACAACAACTACGGGTGGAATCAGTACCACCACTCAGACTATTCAAATTGAGCAAAGTGGAATTTTATTTACAGCGATGCTTGGAAAAGTTTTTTTAAATCGTATGGATCTATCCCTTGGCCTTTTGCACAGCGACGGGGCGATTTCGATGGCGCTGTGGCTAGGTCCCAACGAAAAAGAACAGATGATTATTATTCGAAATGACGTTTACTCACGAGGGGGACAAGGAAGTGGCATTGATGATCGGATCGGTTTATTTTTGCGGCCGCTCTATGGCTCTCCTGTTTTTTCAAGCCTTTATTTGATGGGTGGGCTGGATTCGATTCAAAAAGTGGACGGAAAGCTTGCTTTCTCTGTTGGAGCAGGGCTGACGTTTGATGATGATGATATTAAATTACTTTTTGCGCTGAGGTAACCCTCTCTATTCTGAGGAGGGGCTATTTCTTCTGCGGGCCAGCCTGTGCGTACACCAAAGTAACCAGTGATAAAATGAAACAAAAGGCGAAGTTTTGTTGTTTTCTCATCCTTTATGAGTTCCTTCTTTAGTGTACCCAATTCATTTCGAGGTTACAACTCAAATTGACGCAGGCGCTTCCCTGTTAGTTTTTTTGTCTTTACTTTATTGAAATAATAAACTACAATGTAGTTACGATGAAGTTTATGTGGGATCCGGATAAAGCAGCCATAAACCTAAAGAAGCACAAAATATCATTTGAACTGGCATCGACAATTTTTGACAACCCCCATCATCTGTCAGTGATTGACAGAGATGTTAATTCTGAAATTCGCTGGGTTTCGGTTGGGTGTGCTCTGGATCATAAAACCCTCGTTGTGATTCATACTGATCAAATAGAAGAGAAAGTGGACGAATATATCAGAATTATTTCTGCAAGAAGAGCCACAGTAAAGGAGAAAAGACAATATGAAGAAGGAATATAATTTTTCTGGCGGAGTTCGAGGTAAATTTTACAGGAAAAATAAAATACAGAAAACAATTCGTATTGATGCTGAAGTTCTAGAGTTTTATCAGAAGCTCAGTGAGAAGGAGGGAATACCCTACCAATCTCTCATCAACTTAACTCTACGAAAATTTGCCACCGAGGGTGGTGTGTTGACCCTTTCTATTCGAGGGTAGTCACTCATACACCTCCTTTCTGTGTCCAATTTTGACAATCAGCACAGTGCTTGGTTCTTCTATTTTATAAATAATTCGATAATCCCCTACTCGTAACCGGCGACATCCCTTTAGGCTGTATTGAAGGGGTTTCCCAAATTCAATGGGATTGAAAGCCAGTCGTTCTTCGATTGCTTTTTGGATTCTTTCTCGCATGATTTTATTTAAAGAGGGGATATCCTCTTTAAATACGTTTTCTAGGTATTCAATAAAATACATTTATTTCCAAACGTGCTTATGAGAATACCGTCGCTGTTTGGTCTCCAGCCTTTTGTCAGCAATTTTGGAAAAATAAAGATCCTCTTTGAGCTCAAGCGCCCTTTCAAGAAGCTCTAAGGAAATATGAGAAACGGACTCATTTTCTCGAATGGATAAGGCATCTAATGTTTCATAAATTTCGTCATTTACAGTAATATTAATCCGCTTTTTGGCTGTTGGCATTTTTTATGCCTCCTGGCCTAAGTGTAACACTTTTACATCACTCTAGTCAATTCCCTTCTCCAAGCCAAGCCACGTATTGTGCAGGTGTGATTACTTTTGTGTTCGCCCTCATTTTTTCCGGGTAGTCTGCCATGTTGCCAGTAACCAGGCAGGCATTGTGTTGTGATGCTAAAGAAAGAAACACAAGATCAGTTTGATCGGGTCCTTGAAAAGGCCAGGGTCTAGGATCTTGTTCAAGGTAGATCCCGTGAGCTAACATTTCTTCGAACCAGGGGGGCGGAAAGTTAAATTTTTTAAACTTAGGTCGCTTCAGAACTGCGTGGTACTCCTCAAGAATGTTAGGGCATACTAAAATATTGATTTTTCTCCCTAAAATCTGTGTGAGGATGAATGCAGGATTCGACTCTTCTTTGATGGCAGCTGACACGAGAACATTGGTGTCCAGTACGATGAGGCGATTGAGCATTCTATTGTTTCTGTGATTTTCTCTTTTTAGAAAGGATTTTTCGAACCATTTTTACTTCGTGATTGATTTCGATATCGCTTAAGCGATCGAGCTTTAGTTCTTTTGCAAGCGCCCAAGAGTCTCTCAGGCTTTGCAGTGCTGTTACTTTTTGGATTTCTCTTTGAATAAAGGACAAAGAATCTAGAGTCACAGGCATCAAGACACCAATGGGGCCTTTTCTGGTCGTAATCAGGAGGGGCTCAATTCCAGAAATGGCCTTTTCTCCCTTTTGTTGGATTTCTCTTAAGCTTCGTGAGCGCATAAATACCTCTACATCTAATTGTAAACAATTTGATGTAAAATGCAATCAAATTGTTTACAATTAAAAAGTCTTCAAATTTTTGAGAAAGGTAGCCCTCAAAGCATGGCCTCCAGCAATCCATACAAAAATGCAGTGAGCACAAAGCCCCATGTAATGACACCTTTGACTGTGGTGAGAGGTCCTGTTTTGCCCTTGAGTGCATTGAACTCGAGTGCCAATATAACGAGTCCGGTTACGAGAGCATAGGTGCATAAGTGTGATTGGCCAGAGACATTGAGGGGAAGATGGCTTGCCGCGCCCATGAGAAAAAGCATGGGGATTGAAAAAAGCACATTGTGTCTTGAGGCCACAAGCGCTTTGGCCCCACAAGCTGCCGCTTCCCCAATAGCTTGCCCACCAGAGGCCACTTGTTGTGCAGATTTAATGACCACTTGCTGGTTTGGCCAAATGACAAACCAAACATTGCCCCACATCAAGGTGGCTAAAGTTGCGCCGGTCAGGATCGTGACTCCCCAGCTACTTTCAAACCCTGCTGTTCCGGTTTGATGGAATTTGATGGTGAGTATTGTTAGACCGGTGAGAAACGTAAACATGGCACCCCAGCGAAACCACCACAGCGCTCTGGGCACTAATTTTTGAATGGCAGCAGATTTTGTTCCTGCGTCAGTCTCTGCAAAGAAAGGTCCTTGCACAAAGTTAAAATAATAAAGAAGCCCAATCCAAATGACTCCAAAAAAATAATGGAACCATCTCATTAAAAATAGAAACCCATCTACGTTAAGTATTGCAAGATTCATATTTATTTCTCCTATTGCCTTAGAGGATAATACTGATTTGAGAAAATTACATTAAAATTTCGGAGAGGTCTCTACCCGAAATGCCCAGAAGATACAGGATCGACCGCAGGCTCTTTTGGCTTAAGGCCAGATCTGCTTTTTCTTTGACAATGGATTTTGCGTTAAATGCAATTCCCAATCCTGCCTTTTCCAGCATCAGGATATCATTGGCCCCATCTCCAATCGCAATGACTTGATCGAGGCTGATATTTTCTTGCTGAGCAATAACATCGAGCAAGTCTGCTTTGCGTTGTGCATTGATAATCGGAGGCAGGAGTTTTCCTGTTAAAATGCCTTTTTCGAACTCAAAAGTGTTTGCATAGACATAATGAATGCCTAATTTTTCTTTGAATCGTTCGGCAATACAAGAAAAACCACCGCTGATGAGAGCTATTTTATAGCCTAATTTTTTTAAAATCTTAATGAGCTCTTCGGCACCCGGAGTGAGCTGAATTTTGCGATAAACTTTTTCGATGTCTTCCATGGAAAGGCCTTTGAGCTTTTCGCACCTGAGTCTTAAACTTTCGTCAAAGTCGAGTTTGCCGTTCATCGCTTGATGGGTAAGGGCTGAGATTTCTTTGAACACCCCTTTTTCTCGCGCGAGTTCGTCAATGATCTCAGCTTGTATAAGAGTGGAGTCTAGGTCAAAAACCACCATTCTTTTTGCTCTTCGATAGAGTCCTTCGGCCTGAAGCGCAATATCTACTTCGAGGTCTTTGGAAATCGCTAAGAGTTCTTTTTTTAAGAGATGTCGATTGGGTTCGTGAGACGAAGAGACGAGCATTTCGATACAACCAAAATCACCTTCACTCAGGCGTTCGATAACATCGATATTCATTTTATATTTTGCTAAAACCGCTGTAACTTCATGTAGCGCTTGAGCTGAAATAGCATTGGCAATCAGAGTGACAGCATAACGGTAGGCTTTTGGAGCAAATTTTCCGTTTTTACTGGATCCGTTTTTAAAAACTTGAAACTCAAGTTTAAGCCCCAATTCTGTAGCCTTAAACAGGAGCTCCTTGATGGTGGATTTGTCCTCGGTATCAGAAGCAGGCATTTCAAATAGAATAGATAAAGAGAGCAGGTGATGAATGACGGCTTGACCTATGTCTAAAATGATCGCATTGGCTTGAGCTAAAACGTGCGTGAGCTCAGATGTGATTCCGGGCGAGTCAGGTCCTGACACAGTCACTAAAACAATTTGGTTTTCTTTTCGAGAGGTGGTCACGTTTGTTCTCACATAACAGATTTGTGTGTGCTTAACAATTGTGGCAGACCTCTTGCTTGTTTTTTCATAACGCATAAAGACTAGATTAATGTTGATCATTTTAGTATAATAATAAGGTATGAAAAATATTTTAAGCAGAGTGAATTCAAGCCTATTTGCTTTTGTGATCATTCTGGGCTTTTTCTGGGGAGTCAAAGCTTTTGAACAAGAAAAAAAATCACTTTATGCCACGGCTGAGTTAACACAGTTGATCACCCACTCCTCACCTTATCGGGAGCCTGCATGGGAGAAAAAAAAACAATATAGCCTTGGATTAAATTTACAAGTTGCAGAGACTTATAAAATCGACCAACAGAGTGTTTTTCGACAAGAAGCTGGAAGTGCGCCTCCTGCTTGGAAGTATTGGAACTTATCTTTGCACCATTATTATTGGTTGCCTTAATTTACGCCTCATCAAAACTCTCTGGCTTTTACCCAAAGGTCACAAAAGCTTTTGTAGTTTTTTCCAATTTGTTCTGCAGCCTCGGCATGAGTTATTTTGCCTTCTTTGACAGCCTTGAGGGGCTCCCAAAAAATAGTTCTCCCGACTGCAAAACCAATAATTCCAGGAACTTTTGCTGCTATTGTGAGCCAATGCTTCACTTTTTCTGCGTTTTCGCCTCGGCCTAAGACAATCACGCCTACCTTATCTCTCCCTTGATCTTTGGCTTGTAGAGATACTTTTTGAGAGTCTTCAAGTGTTTCAATTCCTTCTAATTTCCAAAGGTCTGGCTCAATGCCAAACTCCTGCATTTCTTTCATGGCTCCGATCATGAGTTTGGGCCTGAGTTCTTTGTCGTACTGAGAAGGATTCCCAGAAAACTGGGCAAGCTGCGAAGGAGTTGCAGGAACTAAGAGTTCGAATAAAAATTTATTTTCATGCGAATGGCAATAGTCCGAAATTTTTTTAAGCCGCTCCAGTTGTCTTTGATTGAGCTCTCGGCTGGCCTCTGGATTGTAGCGCACTAAAACCTTTGCAAAAGAGGGATTGAATTTATTGATGTGAGCTCCAAATTCTTCGCCATATTCGAAGTCAAACTCGTCTTGACCTGATTTTTCTGCTGGACAAGCCGTCTTAAATCCATGTTGTTTTGCATCTTTTAAAATTTCTGACCCGAATTGTTCGTCCACTAAGATGCCTGCTTTTTCTTTGGGAACCCCAGCCTTGATGGCCAGTTTAAAGCCATCATAAATCGTTCTTTTATAGTGGGAGATTTCTTGAGTCTCCTCAACTGTGGGCGCGCGGCCTTTGACTCCAAAAAGTTTTTCCTGAAAAGAGCCCCTATGATCAAAGGGCATGATAAAAAGATCGCCATCGTAACCTAATGTATGCATTGCAAAATGTCTCCTTTATATAGGGAGTAACACAATTCAATCCTCTTGACGACTCAAAATGCCCATGCGTACATGGTGAAGATGGAAAAACATTTTCTGAGTACACAATCTTACAAAGGCACGCGTGATTTTTATCCCCCAGAGAAAAGACTGCAAAAATGGATGTTTAATACTTTGCGGAAAGTGGTCGAGACATATTCTTATCAAGAATATGACGGCCCTCTGCTTGAACCTTTTGAACTCTATGCAGCAAAATCGGGCCAAGAGATCGTCAACAACCAACTTTATTGGCTGATGGATCGGGGGGAGAGAAAAATGGCCATTCGTCCTGAGATGACTCCCACTATGGCTAGAATGGTGGCTGGAAAAATCCAGGAACTCCCCAAACCCATCCGGTGGTATAGTCTTCCTAATTTATGGCGTTACGAAAGACCTCAGCGTGGTCGATTGAGAGAGCATTGGCAACTCAACGTCGATGTTTTAGGGGGTGAGCCTCTTTTTGCAGATGCAGAAGTCTTGGAACTTATGTTTGCCCTTATTAAAGCGTTTGGTGGAGAAAAACAGATTTCGATCCGGATCAATCATCGAAAACTGATCGATCATTTTTTTAGTGAGCGCCTCAGATTAAAACCCGAAACGGCGCTTGAGCTTTGCAAGGCGGTCGACGCTCGCACAAAAATAGGAGAAGACAAATACAACGCGTGGATTGTGGAGCTGGGATTAGAGGCATCAGCACAAGAGGCAACAGAAAAATTTTTTAGTTCCTCGTTCGAAGAAATTGAAAAAGAGTTTCCCTGCCCTGGGACCCAGGAGTTAAAAGCACTTTTTTCTTTTCTCAAGGGTGGTGACGTTTATCCAGCCCTTGTTTTTGATCCTAAGATCATGAGGGGCATGAATTATTACACTTCTACGGTGTTCGAAGTCTATGACACTTCGCCCCAAAATCCCAGAGCCATGTTTGGGGGGGGCAGGTATGATGACTTGGTGGGTCTTTTTGGTGCTGCTAAACTCCCCGGGGTGGGTTTTGGGATGGGCGATGTGACTTTGCAAAATTTTTTAGAAGTCCACGGGCTTTTGCCTTTGCCCGAATCTTTTGTAGATGTCTTTGTGACCATCCCTGATCAGGCATTGCGAGAGAATGCAAATCAGATTTTGAAAATATTAAGAGCAGAGGGGTGGAGGTGCATGAGTCCACTCGAAGAAAGTGGTTTCAGTCAGCAGCTCAAAATGGCTTCTCGCCACGGTGCCCGCTATGCTGTTTTGCTGGGTGAAAAAGAGCTTGCTCAAAATCAAGTGCTTGTCAAAAACCTTTCCACAGGTGACCAGGAAGAAGTGGATTTGGGTCGGCTTGTTGTCTATTTAAAGGAGAAACTCTGATGGAAGATTTAAAAATAAATCGCTTGGTAGAAGACGCTATTTTACCCACCCGAGCACATCCCGATGATGCGGGTTTGGATCTCTATAGTTTAGAAGATGTTTTTCTCCCTCCACAAAGTGGAAAAGCGGTTCGGACGGGGATCGCACTTTGTCTGCCCGAGGGGCATGTGGGTCTCATTGCGGATCGGTCATCACTTGCCAAAAAAGGGATTAAAACTGCCGGTGGAGTGATTGATGCAGGTTATCGGGGCGAAATACAAATTGTCTTTTGGAATTTGTCTACGCAAGAGGTTTCGCTGAGAAAAGGAGACCGTGTGGCACAACTGCTGATTATTCCGGTCCGAACACCCAAGGTGCAAGAAGTGCCCTCCTTGGATGAAACGCAAAGAGGTCAAAAGGGCTTTGGAAGTTCAGGGGCTTAATCGCTCGGCTGGAGTGGCAATTTGTCTTTGGTGGTTTGTGGGATAGTTTGTGGGATTAGTTTTGACAGATTCTTGAGTGCTCGAGGTGTTGGACTGCAAGAAAGCGGCCACGAGCATGGCAAGCCCAACACATACAGCCCACACTACTTGGGCTTCGTCTGCGCTTGGTTTTTTTTTTGTGGAGGGTTTTAAGTTTGTTAACTGTTTCACTCTTTTTTATCTTATCTGATGATCTATTTATTTAACAGATGTGTAAAATAAGACCCCCCCTTTTTTTTTGAAAGTTTGATCTCGTTTAAAATATGAGATAAGACTCTGAGACGCGTATGATCGTGCTGAAAGAACTCAATTTACATTCCACGCTGGCCACACTGGAATTATTTTTCGGGACCCCCTCTGTTTTTATCAAGATAACACCTCCTGGTTTAAGTGATTTTACAGAGGGATTTCAGGGACTTACAAGTCTTAGCCACACAAACGCAATAGAGGTTCGTGTGGGGTGTGGTTCTCAAGCTTTAGACGGGATAGGGGTGGATGTAGAGCTCTCGAATCGAAAGGTAAGGCCTGATTTAACTCAAAAAGTTTATGACCGAATAGTTCAAAAAAAAGAGAGAGGGTGGGGTTTGAGCTTGATTGAGCACTGGGTGATCAAGGAAGCCTGTTTTAAGGCAAACCCAGCAAACTTAGGCACCACCTTGCCCGAATACATTGTAGAATCCTATGATGCATGCAGTGGCCAAGGGGTGGTGGGCTACCGGGACGAAAGTTTGCACTTTTTGCTTGGCGGGTACAAAGAATACACTCTTGCTTTTGCGTTTCACCGAGCTCATTGATAAAGTAGCGTTATGAAGCACCATAACCACCATGCTACAGAGCACATCCCGTCTGTTTTAATGAAATCTTTGGCAATCACTCTTGTTTTTATGGGGGTCGAGGTGGCAGGTGGGCTTTATTCTCACAGTCTAACGCTCATTTCTGACGCCGCCCATATGCTGACTGATGTAGGAGCCATGCTTTTAAGTCTCTTGGCGTATCGGATTTCTGAGCGCCCTTCGACTCCAAAAATGAGTTTTGGATACCATCGGGTGGAAATTATCGCTGCTTTAAGTAGTGGGCTTGTGATTTGGATCATTGCGGGTTTGATCATCTACGAAGCGATTCTTAGGATCCATTCGACAACAGAAATCAAGGGATTTGCAGTGTTTGGAGTAGCTTCTGTGGGCTTAGGAGCAAATTTATGGAGTATGAAGATTTTGCATCCTGCACAGAAAGATAGTTTTAATGTCAAAGCGGCTTATCTCCATATGCTTTCAGATTCTCTGGGTAGCGTGGGGGCCATTATTGCTGGGGCTGTGATTTGGTTGACGAGATGGCAACCCATTGATCTCATTATGAGCACCGTTTTTTCTCTGCTCATGGTGGTCGGGTCTTGGAAATTGGTAAAAGAGTCTTTGGGCGTTCTGATGGAATCAACACCCACAGGGGTAGATCCTAAAAAAGTATACCAGGATTTGAATGCACTGCCCGGGGTTCAAGAAGTACACGATTTGCACATTTGGACTGTTTCGAGTGGCAGGCACGCGCTTAGTGTTCACCTGATCTCTGAGGGAGTGAAAGACCTTCTGAGTCAAGCCCATGCCGTTCTTAAGCAGCATGGAATTGTGCATACAACGATTCAAATTGAACACCCCAAAGAGTTTCAATCCGAAAAATGTTACGATTGCGATCCCGAGTAAAACTAGATATAAAAATTAAACCTCAAAGAAGCACCCGTAGCTCAGCTGGATAGAGCATGTGGCTTCGAACCACAGGGTCGGGAGTTCGAGTCTCTCCGGGTGCAATTTACCGCCGCACTTTTACACAGCGCTCAAGTTCGTCATTGGCTTCTAGCCAGTGTCTTTGAACAAGCGAAGTCAGATTTTTTGTCAATTTGAATTCTTTTTGGCTTTGATTTAAGAGCTCTTTCGAGCATAGTGCCGCGGGGAAAAGATTTTCAAAATAAATTTCGGCCAAGTTGTCGTGTTTGCTCCAATCGAGTGCTTTGACTTGCTTAAAAAAATTCGCGGCAAAGGGTTGGGATAGTTCTGGATGGTTGGGATGATGAAACTCTCTGGAGCCACTTCTTAAAAAACTGTATGGAATGCTTTCAGGTTTTTGAAACTCCTCCCAGTATTTATTTTTATTACTGAGATTTGGAACCGAAGCTTTTGCCGTGTATGCAGAGCGCTTTCCAGCTGTGGAGGGGTCCATTTTTTCTTCTGCTGCAACCAGCGAAAGGACCTCAGGGTAGTTTTCTTCAGCAAGAGTGATGAGGAGTGACCACCTTCGATCTTGATCGATGACCATCCCATTGGGACTTTCTTTGGAATTAAGGAGTGTTGCAAGTTTCGAAAGAGCGTCTTGTGATTGTGCAATGGCAACATAGAAATCAAAATAAATCATCTGCTTGCTGCTTTTTTGCTCAGATTGTTCAAAATGTTTCCAGATGACAGCTTCTAGTTTTGGAGCAAGATTTTTTCTCTCGCTTGGATTTAAGTACGTAAAATAAGTTTCTTTTATAGAGCTATGGCGACCTAAGAGAACTCCAAGCAATGCATCGTCAGATTCTTTTTCAAGTCCAGTAAGAACAGAGTCAAAATACTCTAGGGGTGAAAGCAAAGCTTCGCGAACCATTCGATAAAGAGTGTTCCAAAGCATCAGTCGCAATAAGGGAGGTTGTTTCATATCGCCGATCACCCTTTTTGCATGCTTGAGTGAAATAGGATCCAGCAAGAAAAGCGCATAGTCTTGATCTTGCATATTGGCATAGACAAATTCAGGACAGGGTTCTCCACGGAGTTTTTTGAGTGGAGTGTCGGCTCCCGAATAAAAAGTTTCTAAAGTTTTGTACAAACTCAGCTCTCCGTTGAGATTAGATTTAAAAAGTCCGATCTCGGTTCTGTGTGGGGATAAAGTTTTCGAAACGCTTGGCTTTTGTCGAATCGTAAACGACACAAGTTTTTCATTTTTACACCCCCAGAGAGTCTCTACGCGATTGGGACCCGCCGTTTGTAGCCAGTCATGGGTCCATTTTTTTAAATCCATTTTGGAGGCAAGAGCGATTTCGTCAATAAAATTTTTCCGCAAAGTATTTTTGAATGCATATTTTTTAAAATAAGACCTGAGGCCTTCTCGAAAGCCTTCTTCGCCCACAAAGAAGTGGAGTTGCTTGAGCGCAGATGCGCCTTTGGCATAAGTAATGCCATCAAAATTACCCTTTGCGCTACGGACATCTTTGACATCCGTTTCGATGGGATGGGTCGTGATGAGTTGGTCTTGCCAATATCCCCAGGTCTTCGTGCTAAAAAAATCAAGTGCCGTTCCTAGAGCTCCCATGGCGCGAGACTGGCATAAAGTAGAGACGTAAGTTGCAAAACTTTCATTGAGCCAAAGGTCATTCCACCACTGCATGGTGACCAAATCTCCAAACCACATGTGAGCCATTTCGTGCAATAAAAGGCTGTCACGCCCTTCCATTTTTGAACGCGACACAGGACCCCTAAAAATATTTCTTTCGTTCAGTGCAATGGCTCCTGGATTTTCCATCCCGCCCCATGCAAATTCAGGGATAAAAACCATGCCATATTTTGAAAAAGGATAGCTGTAGCCAAAATAATCAGAATAAAAAGAAAGGCCTTTTTTGCTAGTTTCAAAGAGTTTATCAGCGTCTACATACTTCGCCAAAGTCTGTCTGGTATAAATAAAGAGGGGGACTTCTTTGTCTTTGGAGTGCCAAATCGCTTTCCATTCTACAAAGGGGCCAACTCCTAAAAAGAAAAGGTAGGTGCTCAGTTTGCTTGTTTTAGCAAACTGTACTTCAGAGCGATCCCCTTTTGTAGAAGACCCTGCAATGAGCTCATTGGAGATGGCTTTCCATTCTTTAGGGATGTCCACACTTGTGCTAAACGTCGCTTTGAGGTTGGGTTGATCAAAGCAAGGAAAAAGCTCGTGGGCATAGGCAGGTTCGAAATCCGTATAGATGTACTCACTTTTGTCTTCAGGGTCGATCGCTCTCTGAAATCCAGCTCCCTCTTTGCTAAAACTCCCAGTGTAGTCGATTTCAATCTCATTTGTTTTTTTCAAATTTTTGGCCAGGATTTCTAGAGTTCCCGGAACGTCTGAAAAGTTTGTCAGAGGAACGCCATTGACTTTGAGAGATAGAATTTTTTTCCAAACAAAATCAATTTTGAGTGGCTTATCTGTTTTATTCAGAGTGAAATAAAGGAGCGCTTTTGCGCTAAATTCTTCGCTGTCTTTGTTGAGAGTAAAATGGAGCTTATAGTCTACGCTTTCCACCTGAGATTTTCTCATCTTTGCAACCTCGTGGGTGAGATTGTCTTGTGAGGCGTGTGAGTTTAGGGCAAGTGTCTGGATTGAAAGTAAGAGTAAAATTTTCATGGTTTTTTCCTTATAGCAGCATGCAAAAAATCTGTCTATTTAGGGTGTTCGTCTGTATACAAACCTCCGCCGCAATTATTTTTTGAATTGTTTGTTACAACAGACGATTTTACTTTAGCTGAGATGGGTTACTTCGCCAGGCGAAGTAACTTAAGTGATTAAGTTTAGCCTCGTATTTCTAGTCCTTAAATTAATTAAAACCCAGTTGATAGTATATACTATATAGTATATACTAAGACGAGAGGGTGTGCTTTATGCAGAAGGCTCGGTTATTTAAGAACGGTCAAAGCCAAGCGGTTCGACTTCCTAAGGAGTTTCGCTTCAAGGGAGAGGAGGTTTTTATTCGAAAACTTGGAAACGCGGTGATTCTATTGTCCAAAGAAAAGCCTTGGCAATCACTTTTTGAGAGTTTAGAAAAATTTTCGGATGATTGTTTTGAAAACCGAAACCAGCCCATCGAACAAAGACGTACAGAAAGTCTTGACTGATGTTTGTGTTAGATACGGACACCTGTATTTATCTGATCAAAAAAAAACCGATCCCTCTGTTGAAAAGAATTGAAGCAGAAAAAATATCTAGCGTTGTAATCTCATCCATTACATTGGGCGAATTAGAATATGGAGTGGAGAAGAGCCAAAATAAAAAACAAAATAGAGATGCGCTTCAGCAATTTCTGATTCCTTTGGATATTCTCTCATTTGATTATCTTGCAGCTGAAATGTACGGACAGATCAGAGCTGAGCTTGAAGCAAAGGGGCAGGTCATTGGAACATTGGATATGATGATCGGAGCTCATGCACTTGCTGCTCAGGCTGTGCTTGTATCCAATAACTTAAAAGAATTTTCGAGAATCAAGGGGCTTAAAGTAGAAAATTGGGCGAAGTGACACACATTGGCCGTGCGCGACTTAGTTGTTCTTCGTAGTTTTCAGGCCACTTTGATTCGCTTATCTTAATGAGTTTTTTGTCTGGAAAATTAATGCCAGCGACTTCAATGAGCTTGTTTTTTTCGTCTTGAGTTAATTTTTCGTAGTCTTCTTTTGGGATTTCGATGGAGTCTTTGTCGAGAAATAATCTTTTTTCTCTCAGCACTGTCAATTTTTTATCGGGTTCTTGCTTTTGGTTTTTGGGCAGGCCGGGAGGGGCTAGCAGTTTGTCGATTCCTTCTCTGGTTTCAGGGTCTTCGACAAAATAATGTTTGTAGTTTGTAATTGCATTTTTAAAAAGATCATTCCCGCCTTTTGCTACTCTTACGAAATCTGCGACAATGTCGCCCCCATTACCGGTCCCGCTGCCTCCGCCAGAAAAACCCACCTCGGGCAGTAAAAAAAATAGGAAGATAGAGATCCATGTTTTTGTCACAACATCTGACATCGTAAGATTTTTAATTTAATTTATAGAATAAGTCAAATCATTACTTTGGTGTCAGCGTGCAAATCTACACCAGCCGAAAGGAGGAGTTGGATACTCCAACTTGCAACTGGAATCAAAAGACAGACCAAAATAAAAAATGTCTTTTTCATGGGCTCTGGTTTATTTGGTTTTGCCAGATGTGTCAATGTGCAGGAGCGATTAAGTGTAACAAGTCCTGTTACACTTAATCTCCGCCTCCACTTTCTAAGAAAGCAATCGGATTGCATTCGAAAGCCTCATAGTTTTCGGGAGTAATAAGAATCAGCTTTGCTCGAGGGAATTTTTCTTTAAACTTAAAGAGACCTGTACTTCCTTTTTTTCTTCCACTTTTTACTTCTATGGCATAGATACTTTTTCCGCTCTTTAAAACAAAATCGACTTCAAAATTTCCTTCTCTCCAATAATAAAGATCGCGATTAGTTCGCATGAGTTGAGCACCCACCACCAATTCAAACGCTCGCCCCCTTTCTGTACTGTCATACTGGCCAAGAATTGATAAATAATAAATGCAGGGAGCAAGAGGTAGTATTTTGGGAGAGGAGGATTTAATTTTTATTTTTTTTTCCGAATACTTTTCTAGAGCTTTTATCAAGAAAGCTCCCTCATACAAAGAGATATAATACTTGATGAGGTCAGTATTTCCCTTGTCTTGCATTTGCCCTAAAAGTTTAGTGTAACTAATTTCTTGGGCTGGATACGAAATTAGAATTTCGAATGCTTGCTTAAACAGGGATGGGCTTTTGACGTTTTGATATTGAAGGATGTCTTTTTCGATCACAGTAGAAATGATAGATTGTTTGACAAAGTTTTCCCAGTCGTTGGTTTTTATAAAGGGATAAGATCCAGGATATCCACCATACCGAAGGTAATCCTCAAAAGATAAATGGTATCCACGTTTTGATTCTTCTGCGTTCCAGTGGAATGCTTTGATCAACTGAAAACGTCCAGTGAGACTTTCAGTCAGGCCTTTTTGAATTTGCAGGGAACTGGAGCCCAATAAGATACAGGTCAGAGTCTTTTTTTCTCGCTTAAACTGATCCCAGAGCATCTTGATGGTCTCTGACCAGTTCTCGCATTTTTGTATCTCATCGATGACCAGTAGCTTTTGTTCTTGAAACGCCTTCTGCCACTGTTCTGAGAGCCATTCTTTAGTAAAAGAAAAAACAGCGTCACCACTCACATAATGAAATTTGCCAGCATATTTTCTCTCCAGATAATCCAAAACAGTAGTGGTTTTACCTACCTGTCTGGGTCCGATTAGAACTTGTAAAAGGCCACTGTTGAGAGCTAAATTATGCTCTAACTGGCTAATAAAACTAAGATTTATGAGTTCTTCCATATTTGATAGGTTAGTCTATTATTTTTAATAGGTCAATCTATTATTATTTTTTTGCTTGACGGTTTGCTGTACTGGGAATTAAAATATGATCATGAAGAGATCACGTCATGATCACAAAATTAACCAAGTTAACATTGCAAAGCTAAAAATTTATTTAGGCCGGTACCTAAAAAAAGTAAAAAAGGGGGAAGAGGTCATTGTCTTAGACCACCAGCATCCCGTGGCAAAACTGATCCCTTATCAGGAGAGCAAAAAGCCACAGGTAGAGATTATTCCAGCAAAGGAAGACTTTAGAAAAATAGAAGAATACTGGTCCAAAAAGTCTTCTCCAGAAAAAGCAACAAAACTGACCAAGTCTATCTTAGAATATTTGAGAGAAGATCGTGATTCAAGATGAAATTTGCTTATGTCGATTCTTCTGTCATTTTAAGAAAACTTTTGAGGGAGCTCGATAAAGTAGTTTCTTTTGCAAATTATGAACGGATCTTTACCTCTGAAATTACAGAAATAGAATGCATGAGAGCCCTGAATCGAGTCAAATTTGAACAACAAATCTCAGAAGATGAGCTTGTTGAGCGGTATCAGGAATTAAATCACCGCTATCGAGGATTCGAAATCATCAAAATGAATCCAGATGTCTTAAAAAGGACGAAAGAAGCTTTTCCTATTTCAGTCAAGACTCTAGACGCGATTCATTTATCAAGTTTATTGATCACCAAGGCGGCTATTTTCCCAAATGCACAGTGGACTTTTATTTCTCATGATCAAAAACAAAATAATGCTGCACTAGCTTTGGGGTTGGAGATTTTGGATTAAATCTGCATCATAAATTAATTCAGAAATCTTAACATAATAAGTCAATGGTTATTGGGTTTTGCCAGATGTGTCAATGCACGGGAGCGATTAAGTGTAACACGCCCTGTTACAAATTAATTTTCTGTCAGTCTAAAAACCTGAACGTTGATTTGATAAGTTGTGTCTCCAGCATCAGAAACAGCAAATTCTGAAATTTCTGCATTCAATTTTTTTACAAGCTCAACCAATCGAGCATAATCTTTTGTCTTGATCGTCAAAGTATTGGTGGAGAGGTGCCGCTCTGTTATTTTTTGCTCCGAGATAGATTTTTTTGCTATTTCGAGCATTTGCAGATGGTGTTCCTGAATTGCTTTGTCTTCGCCGCGACCGCCTGAGAACAATTGTCCTTCTGGAACTCGCACCAGGTTGCCATGGTTATTTTTTTGCAATAATCCCAGACGAATCAAGCGACTGATCGCAGTTTGTGCTTGTAAGCAGCTGATCTGATTTTTTAATTTTCTCGAAATCCACTCAGGATCCTCACGAAAGTCTTTGAGGGCTGTCACTTCTAAGATGGCAAGGTGATGCCAATCTGCAATCAAACGAAAACGATCTTTGTCTAAAAAAGTGACTTTTCTGTTTTTATTAGAAGATCCAAGTATGGCTGAATAAAGGTCTTGTTCGTCTTCAAACTTCGCATTTTCGCGGATCAGCATCAGTCTCAAATATTTTTTTTTCAGTTTCTAGTAATTTGAGGTTTTCAGAGATTTTTTCGGCAGTCTTTGTATTTAGCTTTTTTTTTCCTGTTAAAATGCGTGAGAGCTCCATCGGGTGACTCAGGCAAAGCTGTCTGGACCATGCTCTTAAGGAAAACCGAGGATTTTTTTTTCTTTTTTTCAGCTAAAATAGCACTCAGGTAATCTTGACTCGAGTGGAAGGAAAATATTTCTAGCGTCTGCATTCTTGCTGATCTTTTTAAATAATATTATTTAAAAAGTCAAATAGGATAAAAGGGGGGCTCCCCCCCCTTTGGGTTTATTAGCGGCATCGATTGTCAGTGGATTGAGCGTGCTCACAGGCATTTCTGCCGCAGTACAATGCAGGTGAGTTATTCATTTCTGTCCCATTTTTATAAATGTGGTAGAGGTTTATAGCATTGTGCAAAAAATTCGTCTAGCAAGTACAGACCCTAAAAAAGTATGTCTTTACAAATCATGGAAGATCATATTAAATATGTAATATGAGGACATCAATGAACATACCAACAGATCTTTTAAAAGAGGCGGTTCTCGTGAGTGGTGCTTCGTCTCAAACCCTGGCGGTCGTCATGGGGCTGCAGGAGCTTATAAAAAAAAAGAACCTCGAAAAATTAGCTTCTTTGAATAAATCTGGCTTAATTTATCTCAGCTCAAAACAGATTAAAAAATTACGTTTAAGATAAAGCTCTAATGAGTAAAATACTTGTTGATACTTGTGTTTGGATTGAGTTTTTTAATAAGAAATCACGATTGTCAGAAGACAAAATAAAACAACTCTCAGAGTGGATCAAAGAAGAGTTTGTGAGCACCCTAGAGCCTATACGGGCTGAACTTTTGTCTGGACTCAGAACAAATGACCTTGATCTTGAGCGCTGTCTGGATTCTTTGGAGTACAGAGACTTGCACTGGGAAAACCGAGAGGTTTGGAATCGTTTGGTCGAGATCGCAAAATTAGCAAAGAAAAAAAACCTGCCGGTCCTTGGGCTGATTGATCGAATGATTCTTTTGGCTGCACTAGAATCTGGAGACCAGATTTGGAGCTTGGATCAATCTTTAATGAAACTTGCAAAAGGATTGGGTCTGAACCTGATCCCAGCTTGACTCTGATTATAAAGGGTACGTTATATTTTATTTTCATAAAAATTTTTTACAAAATCCTTCCAATAATAAGCACGAACATGTTCGATAGATTTAGTGTTTTTGTCTCGCGATAGGATAATTGCCTCTGTATTTTTTAAACCAGTGGTGATTTTTTTTAGTGGCATCGCATCTTTTTTAGAAAGCTGAGATGTAGATTTGATTTCAATAAACAAGGTGGATTTTCCAGGCCTTCGAATAATGAGATCAACTTCGAGGTTGTCTTTTGTTTGTAGATAAAAAAGGGATTCGTCTTTTTCTCTATATTGACAAAGTTTATAGAACTCCAGAATTAGAAAATGCTCAAAGGAATTTCCATAATCATAAGAATGCTCTCGTAATGGAGTATCCAGTGTTTTGTCTAAAGCACGCTTTACGCCACAATCAAAGAAATAAAACTTAGAAGTCTTTTTTTGCTGTTTTCGAATAGACTCATCGAATGCAAAGAGTTGAAATCCAATGAGGGTGTCTTCTAGAATTTCGTAATAATTTCTGACAACAGAATGATCTGCATGGATGTCGTTTCCGATTTTAGAAAAATTTAAAATTTTTCCATTCATTTGTGCTGCGACTTCCAAAAATCTTCTAAATGTGGGAAGATTCCTGACGATTTGTTCAATTTGAATTTCTTCTCTAAGATAAGTACTAGCATAAGATTGTAAGAATTTTTTCTTCTCTTCCTCTTTTTGAAATTCAACAGCTTTAGGTAACGTTCCCCATCGAAGAGTAGCGTCAAGATCAAATGCTGATTTTAACTCAAGTGAGGTGAATGGAAATAGAGAATAGACAAAAGCACGCCCGGCTAAAAGATTTGCTGCTCCTCGTTTGAGTTTTCTGGCGGATGAACCCGAAAGAGCGAAAAAAAGTGTTTTTTCTTCAATGAGCTTATGGACTAAATCCAGTAGCTTAGGTGTCTTCTGAACTTCATCAATGATCACCCATGAGCCCGGCTTAAGGTGTGCAGTTCGAAGCAAGAGTTCGCTTGGATGAGACTGAAAGATTGCTTCTTCTTCTGGGTTTAAAAGATCAATCCAAAGGGTGGCTCGTTTATTTTTAAAAAGTTCTCTTAAGAAAGTAGATTTTCCGCTTCCTCTTGGGCCAAACAGGAAAAAGCTACTGTGATCGCTTGGGGCGATGTGTCTCGGTATCATCACCCCATTATAGCTGCTATTTTGGGATCATACAACCGGTTTAGCTTGTGTGTTGGTGCGGGCTGTGGGTCTGAACCTGATCCCAGCTTGACTCTGATTGTAAAGGGTATGTTATACTTTTTTTTCAGAAAGGTCTTTTATGAAAATTGGTATTTTAGGGTTTGGAAAAATGGGGGAAGCGCTTTTTAGGGGCCTTCAAAAGTCAGGAAGTTTGAGCAAGTACTCTATTGACGCTACTACAAAATCCAAAGAGAGTGCGGCTGAGGTTTTTCAGAAATTAAAAATAAGAGCCCACAATGACAATGCAAAATTAATACGCGAGTCAGACGTCGTGATCCTTTGTGTAAAACCCCATCAGGCTAAAAGTATTCTGAGCGAAAATTCAAAGCATTTTTCTTCGAAACAGTTGCTGATTTCCATCTGTGCTTCGCTTACAACTGAGTTTTTGTTCAAAGAGTCAGGAGGAAAAGTGCCTGTTGTGCGTGCAATGCCCAACACTCCTTGTTTGATAGGCGAGGGGATGACTTGTTTTTGTGCCGGGAGTCTCACTTCGGCTACGCAGCTTGAGACAGCAGGCGAAATTTTTAGAACCGTCGGAAAAACAGTGACTGTAGAAGAAGCTTTGATGGATGGAGTGACGGGGTTGAGTGGTTGCGGGCCAGCCTATACGTATCTCATCATTGAGGCCTTAAGCGAAGCCGGCGTCAAAGTGGGGCTCCCGAGAAAAGTGGCAACTCTATTGGCAGCACAGACATTGCTTGGTGCTTCGAAAATGGTCTTAGAGCGCGGAGAGCACCCGGCCGCTTTGAAAGACGAAGTGACTACTCCCGCCGGCTGCACTATAGATGGTTTGATGGCTTTAGAAGAAGGAAAGCTCCGAGTCACTCTTATCAAAGCCGTTTTAGCGGCTGCAAAAAGGAGTAGAACTCTGGCGAGTTAGACCTACTGAGAAACCACAACAAAGGTCACGAGCATAAATAAAAAAGTGATAATGGATAATGTTTTCATAATAAATACGAGCTACTCTTTAATATTTACTATATATGATCAAAATTATCAACTAATAAAATAGGCAATTGCACAAAGCTACAGGAAGTGGTTTTTATAGACCTATGTCAATAGTGACCTCCCAAAAAATTCTCGTACTCAGACTGAGCAGTTTAGGAGATGTCATCTTAGCGCTCTCCGGGCTATCGCCAAAGACACCGGTAGACTTTGTAGTAGCTGAGGAGTTCGCGCCACTCTTAAGGGGACATCCTGCAATCGAGCATGTTTTTTCTTTTGACCGCAGCCGAGGATTGAGAGGGTGGGTGGAGCTTTGTCGAAAACTCAGTCAAAACAACTACGATGAAATCGTTGACCTCCATGTAAATTTAAGAACACTGATTTTTAAAGTTCTTTTGACTTATTGGGGGTTCAAACTTTTGGTGTGGAAGAAATCTCCAAAATATTATTTTCGTTACCTTGGGTTTTATCTCTTTAAAAACTTTTGGCCTCAGTTTTTAAGGCCCATGGGAGTGAGAAAAAAATTTGCCTGTGTTTTGGGTGGAGATGGCAGCGAGCTTCCTGACTTGAGGTACCTTCTCACTAGTGAGTCTAAAGTGCTAGACGGTTTTCCAGAAAAATATTACTGCCTCATGCCTTCAAGCAAGTGGAGGCAGAAGTGTTGGCCCCTCCATTATTTTTTAGAGCTGGCTCAAAAGCTAGAGTTTCCTGTTGTGATTTTAGGGACCAATCAAGACACAGCAAGTCTACAGCTTGTCGAAATGTTAAGGCACTCAAAAATCTCCTTTATTTCGGCAGTTGGAAAACTTAACTTGATAGAACTGGCAAAGTTGTTGGCGGGTTCTCAGGGATATATCGGAAATGACACGGGTCTTTCACACCTCGCAGAGGCTGTCGGGACTCCCGCCTATGTGATTTTTGGTCCAACGGTTCCTGAAATGGGTTTTGGTCCCTCTCTCCCAGAGAGCAAGGCTTTAGGTACCCCTCTTTGGTGCCGGCCCTGTGGAAAAACAGGGCGTTTTTGCCACCGTATTTTTAAACGCTATGAGTGTTTGAATAAAATGACACCTGAAATGGCGCTTCGTCAAATTCGGGGTGATCGTATATCAGAGTCACAGACGTGGCGATTTTTAATTTACCGGTTTTTCCATCAACAAATGACTGCTCCACTGTCCACTCTTTTTTTAAGGAAAAATGGAACTCCAAAATTTCCGCTCCTCCCTAAGAGCGAAAACAGAATTTGGTTTCATGCTTCGAGTCAAGGAGAGTTAGAATCTCTTTGGAGTCTGATTGGGAGCTCTCTTGAGGCAGGAATAGAAGTGATTGTGAGTGTTTTTAGCCCTTCTGCATTTGAGAATCTAAAAAAATTAAAACATCCAAAATTGCTTTATGTGGGTCCCTCTCCACTCGAAGGTTATTGGGGAGAAGCCCTCCTTACAATGAAACCCACTGCCTTTGTGACTACAAAGTACGAAGCTTGGCCGGAGCTTTGGGCAAGTCTCGCCTTTTTCAAAATCCCACTCTTACTCATCAATGCGAGAGCGAGGTCTTCGCTTTTATGGGCCAAATGGATTTGTTATTTTTTGGGGGTGAGACTTCCCAAAATTCTTTTCTTAACTCCACAAGAAGAGTGCAACGCCGCTCTCGAAAAAGCATTTCCGCATTCCCATATTTTTCCCACAGGTGACCCACGGTGGGATCGAATTTACAAAAGATCGCAAGACGAAAACTCAAGAGTAAAAGAGATTTTAGATTTCTTTTCTCAGGCCCCAAAACCCTGGGGAATTTTAGCACAAGTTTGGCCCGAAGATTTGCCCACTCTTATAGAGGGAATTAAAAATTTCGAAGGCACACTATGGGTTGTTCCACATGAGCGAAGTGGAAAAGTAGAAGGTCGCTTAAAAAGGCTTGGATTCCTGTATTTTAAAACCTCCGAGAAAAAGATTTTTCAACCGTCGCCTCAAAGTTTGATTGTGGTAGATGAAATGGGGGTTTTAGCTGAGCTTTATTCTGCCATGGATTGGGCTTATGTGGGTGGTGGGTTTTCGAAAGGAGTGCATTCCACGATGGAGCCCGCTCTTTATGGGCTCCCTATTGCTGCTGGACCTAAAAAAATTCACGAATTTCCAGAAACTAGAGAACTCCTCATGACCCAGCAACTGAAGCTCATTCGAAACAGACAGCAATGGCAGACTTGGCTGAAAGACTTAAGGGTGCTCTCCCCCCAACAAAAAAATGCTTGGCGAGAAAAAGTAAAGACAAACCTTGGGGCAACTCCAAAAATTTTGTCTTTTCTACAACTTAAAACCCATGGTAGCTTAGAGTCCTATGCAGAAAAAAATTGAGTTTCCAAAAGCTTTTTTGAGAGTCAGGATCAGTGGGAATCAGGCGCACTACGCTGGAGGGTTGGTGGATGGTGCAAAAGTACTCGAGTTTTTTGGAGATGTGGCTACCGAACTCCTCATCCGTTACGATGGGGACGAGGGGCTTTTTAGAGCTTACGAAAGTGTCGAGTTTTTAGCTCCTGTTTTTGTAGGAGACTATATCGAGATCGAAGGCCATATTGTGGAAGTGGGAAAGTCTTCTCGAAAAATGGAATTTGAGGCAGTCAAAGTCATTGAGCCGCTACCTCCAGAAAAAGGTGGATTAGCTGCTTCTTCCGCGCAAGTTTTAGCTCATCCGATCGTTGTTTGCCGGGCCCGTGGCACCTGTGTCACTCCAGAAAAACTCCAAAGGATTACTGTAAAAACTAAATCGTGAGACCTCTGTGAAAATAAATGACCACTATGATTGGATCGTTTTAGGAGATCACCCGGGGGCGCTTTTAAGTGCTTGTTTAGCTGCAAAATCAGGACTGAGTGTTCTCATCTTGCCTTATGCAAACTCAGCTCGAACCATAAGAGTTTCAAGTGAGTTTGTATTTGACCCAGAGCCCCGTTTTTTATTGGGAGCTAGAGGCAGTGAGGGTCTTTTATTGCACTGCCTGGAAAACGTGGGGGCCCTCAAAGAGGACCTATTCGAAGACTCAGAACTTCAGATTTTGACTGCTTCAAAACGCACTAAAGTGTGCTCTGACTTTAAAAGTTCCAATCAAGAATGGACGAAAGAATGGGGTGCAAAGTGGGTACAGTCTTTGGGGTTTTTTGAGGCAGTAGAAAAACTATGGAAGCCCTATCTCTCCTATTGGCACACTCTGCCCAAGAGACTCAGTCCTTCTCATTCTAAAAAAAAGAAAGACTTAGGGCCTAAAAACTTAATAGCCCTTAAAGAAAGATTGTTTAAGCAGGCTCAAGCAAAAGAGAAATCCTGGATTAACTCAGAGACTAGCTCTGAGCAATCGTTGTCTTTGCTGTTTAAAAAAAATAAAAATGACGAATTTTTAGATTTTATATTGGGTCTTTATTTTGGAGTTTATTCTACAGAATTTAAAAATAGAGAAGAATTTTATCCCTATGATTTTTTTCAGGCCTTTGTGCAGCACAAGACGGGTGTTTCTTTTAAGGGGGGGATAGAAAATTTTAGACGTGGCCTCAGGGTGTGCGCTCAAAACCTAGGGGCACACGCTCCTGAAAAAGAGCGTTGCGAAAAGATAGAAACTCATGCGGGGCGGTTTCAGGGGGTCTTGCTCTCTGAATCTCGGGGTAAGGTTTTAGGGAAAGGTGCTGTGCTGGGTACATCACTTGCTTTTTTGTGGCCTCAAAATCTTTTTAAGAAAAAAAAACGCACTCCCTCTCCTTATGGGTGGAGGATGACGTTGGCGCTCAGAGTGCATGTGGATGGGATCGCAGAGGGGGTAGCTGATCGCATGGTTTTTCAAAGTCAGTCTGCTCCAGCTTTGGAGATAGAGTTTGCGAATCCTTCTGACTATGGAATTAAAAAATCAAAATCAAAATTTATTTTTTTACGTTCAATCGTCCCCTTTGTGCCAGAAAGTTTAGAGTTTGGATTTCAGAGAAAACACACAGCACGAATGTTCAGGGCACTCACAGAGATCATGCCTTTTGTCGAAGATCATGTCGAAGAAATTTATCCTGATTTTCGTTCGAGCGAACATAAAAGCGAGTTCTCGCAGACTTTTGGCTGTGTAGGTTTGGATTATATGCCAGAAAATCTAAGAGTTTTTAATCAAGAGGGAGTGGGTTTTTTTTCTGGAATAGAAGGATTATGGGTTGCTTCAGGAGAGTCCTATCCGCTTTTAGGTTCTTTAGGTTGGAGTGTGGCGGCTTTAGAGGCTACAGCTCAAATGACACGAAAACTCGGAGTGGAACTGAAGGCATGAAAATTTTAATTTTTCATCCCAGCTTGATTCCTCCAAAAGATTATGGAGGAGTTGAGAGGGTTGTTTTTTGGTTAGCCAAAGGACTTGTGGAAAGAGGGCATGAGGTTTGGGTTGGAGCTTATATTGGAAGTCAATTGCCAAAAGGTGTTAAAATTTTGGAGTTTTCTCCAGGGGCGTCTTCGGTAAAAGATTTGCAGAAAAAAATTCCTCGAGGATTAGAATTAGTCCATTTCATGGCGCCCCCTGGCGATGAAAAGGTAGATTTTCCATGTCCCACTGTACTCACCGTTCATGGCAACGGACAAAGGGGCGAGATTTTTCCAAAAAATTCTATTTTTTTAAGTCAAAATCATGCTCAAAGGCATGGGAGCAAGGTTTATGTTTATAATGGTGTGGATCCTGCAGAGTTTGAATTTAATCCAAACCTAAAAACCAAGTCCTATCTTTTTTTATCTAAAACTTCTTGGAGTGTAAAAAATCTAAAGGGTTGTATTGAGCTCTGTCTAAAAGCCAAAGCTCAACTCAAGATTGCAGGCGGAAATCGACCGTATTTTTATCGTGTGAAAAGCTTGATTCGCCCTGGTTTAAGTTGGATTGGCAAAGTGAGTGGACCCAAGAAAGCCAGGCTTTTGGCAGAGGCAAAGGCGCTTCTTTTTCCTGTCCTTTGGGATGAGCCCTTTGGTTTAGTGGTGGTAGAGGCGCTTTTGTCAGGAACCCCTGTTTTAGCCTCTCCATCTGGAAGTTTGCCTGAGCTCGTTCCACCAGACGTGGGGTTTTTACTGGATCCTGTCTCTCAAAAGCAAGAGTGGGTCAAATGGCTTAGCCAAAAAAACTGGCCTTTTTCGCCAGAAAGGTGCCGAAAATGGGCACTGGAAAAATTCCACTACCAAGTCATGGCAGAGAAGTACGAAAAAATTTATCAGAGAGTTCAAGGCGGAGACGTGCTAAATAAGGAGTGTCCATTATAAATATTTTGAGGAGGATTGAGTGATCAAACGTTATACGAGAGAGGCCATGGGGAAAATCTGGAGCGATAAAAATCGCTACCTCAAATGGCTCGAAGTAGAATTGGCAGTTTCAGAGGGCTTGGTTGCCGAGGAGGTTTTGACTGAGGCAGAGTGGAAAACACTCAAGTCACAATCTCAAAAAATTATAGACGAAGGTGGCATTGACCCTGCACGAGTGGATTTCTTCGAGGCCGAGACCAAGCACGACATGATTGCTTTTACGACCGCCTTGGCAGAGCGTTTGGGGGCTCAAGCGAGGTTTATTCACTTCGGGCTCACCTCCTCAGATATCGTCGACACGGCTTTGTCTTTAATGATTCGAGAGGCAGGAGAGTGTCTGAAAAATGATTTTTTAGTTTTGCTTAAGACTTTAAAAGGCAAAGCACTCAAATATCAGGATTTGCCTACGATTGGGCGTTCGCATGGAATCTATGCAGAGCCCACTTCGTTTGGTCTAAAGTTTTTAGGTTGGTATGCTGAGCAAAAGCGAAATTTGGAGCGCTTGGAACGGGCTCTCGAGGGAACCTGTTATGGAAAATTGTCTGGTGCCGTTGGAGTCAATGCGCATTTTAGCCCCAGTTTAGAAAAAAATATTTTAAACAAAATAGGCTTAAAAAGAGAACCAGTGAGCACCCAAGTCATCCCTCGAGATCGGCATGCGGAGCTTTTGTCAGTGCTGGGTTTGTGCGGATCTTCGCTGGAACGCATTGCTACTGAATTGCGACATTTACAACGTTCCGAGGTAAGCGAGGTTTTAGAGGGATTTAAGAAAGGACAAAAAGGCTCAAGCGCCATGCCCCATAAGCGAAACCCAATCTCATCCGAAAATATTACTGGATGCGCTAGGATGCTCAGAGCCTATGCTCAAACGGGGTTGGAAAATATTTCGCTCTGGCACGAGAGAGATATCAGTCATTCTGCGGTGGAGAGGATTACCTTTCCGGATGCTTTTATTCTGTTAGATTATGCACTTTCTCGGATGAACCAGGTGTTAGAGGAACTCGAGCTTAGGGAAGACCAGGTTCAAAAGCACTTGGACGAAGCAGGAGCGAGGGTTTATTCTGGGCACTTTCTTTTGGCATTGATTAAAAAGGGAGTGGAGCGGGAAAAAGCTTATGGATGGATTCAAGAGTGTGCGCTAAAGAGTTTGGATTCAAAAGCTGGTTTTATAGAACTGCTCAGTCAGCACGCACAAGTCAAAAAATACCTCACTCCGGCAGAAATTAAAAAAACAGGTTCTCTTTCTTATCAGTTGAGAAACGTAGGCGAAATTTACAAAGGGGCATTAAAGGCGTGAGAGTAGATTCAGAAGGGCAAACCACTTTAGAATACATTCTCATTCTAATCATTGCTCTGAGCTCACTGCTTATTGTGACTCAAAAATTTATCAAGCCCGTATTCAAAAAGTTAGAAGCTGCAATTGATCTCAAAATTCAAAACACACTCACCAATTCGCTCTATCGTTTCCCGGTCAGAAAGTAATTTTTTTTTGGGGGGGGGGG
>CAZBEI010000124.1:0-18969 GCA_964490895.1 uncultured Bdellovibrio sp.
TCTGTTTTCGTTCAAGTAGATGTTCGGATCTCACATTATATTAATCCATAACAATATCATAGGGATCGCTCATAAGCTTCGATAGTTTTTTTAATATCTACACAGGTGTTTTGTGTAGTTCTCGTTGCAGAATCTCGCTAAATTGAGGACTCCAGAAATTAAAAAAGCAGAAAAGAGAGCCGGAGCAGTGTGTACTTTTCGGCTGGGGATCATTTTATAGACACAAAATAAAATAAAGGTATTGATTAGAAAAAATAAAAAACCACTCGGTACAAGTTGCGAAAGCTTGAGTTCATTAGAGGTAACAAACCCAATTGCGATTGAAAAAGCCACGGGTCCAAGTGTGATAAAAAGCCAGTAAGTAGAAATGCGATCAAACCAATGTCGAGTGACACTTGTTTTCCAGACTCGATTAATAGCGTTTTCGGCGCTCGAGAGCATGCTCATGCTAGTCAAAATAAGGCCGACGAGTCCTCCCGCTCCAATGACGCCGGTATGAGCATTGGCTAAAAATCGTCTCAGAGTTTGAATGGTTTCCTCACTGGTGCCTTCTGTTAGATTTTCAATAATGAGTGGCTCGATGATAGCATAGAGTTTTTCCATCCCACCAAATGCATGAAAGATCGAAAAGCTGACTGCCAAAAGTGGAATGATGGAGAGCACTGTCGTGTATGCAAGCGAGGATGCCGTGAGCAAGAGTTCGGCTTCTTGAATTTGTTTTTTTGTATCTAAGAAGATGAGCCTTATATTCAACCAAAATGGTTTTAGCGGTGTTGTTGTCATGTGATAGAACTCAATCAAATTGATCGACCTCATTGAGGCAAAGCATTACTTTATTTTATTTTTATCTTTTTTATCCGATAATTGAATAAGAATACCTATGGACACACTAGTCATTTATTTCGCCTATGGATTGTTTGGGATTGGCGTTTTTATTTTCATACGCATGCTTCTTAAAGAAGAGGAAGCCAGGGCTGTTCAAGAAAACCTGGAAGAATTAAAAAACAGAAAAGCAAGCAATCAGCTAGTGAGAGTGACGCGGCCATTTTTTACTCAATATATTTTGCCGCTTGTGCGTGGTAGAAAAATTTTCGAAAACATGCGCCTGACTCTTAGACGCAAACTCATTGTGGCTAATCTCAGAGAAGAGTTTACTCCAGATGAGTTTATTGCCTTTAAGTTTTTTTTAATTCTCTTTTTTCCTGTCATTGGTTTCGTCCTAAGAGCCCTGGAGTTGATCGATGTTGAGTGGTATTATTTTTTGGCTTTTGGTGTAGCCGGGTGGTTTTCCCCTGATTTGTGGGTGGGCGAACGAGTTAAAAAAAGGCAAAAACAAATTCTAAAATCAATGCCATTCATTGTCGATTTGCTTGCTCTTTCTACAGAGGCGGGATTGGATTTTATTGGGGCAATCGGAAAGGTTGTAGAGAAAGCAGCATCTGGACCATTGGTAGACGAGTTTGCCCAAATGCTTCGAGAAATTAGAGTGGGCTCTTCGCGTGCGGATGCCTTGAGAGAAATGTCTTCGAGAGTGGGCATGACAGAGATCAATTCCTTTGTGGCTATTTTAATTTCAGCAGATCAAATGGGCGCTTCGATTGGAAAAGTGCTCCGGCAACAATCTGAGCAAATTCGTACGGAGAGGATTGTACGGGCCGAAAAGGCAGGTGCCATTGCTTCGCAAAAAGTATTAATCCCACTTGCGTTTTTGATCCTACCAGCTGTCATGCTCATGATTTTTGGCCCATTTATTTTAGAGTATTTGGGCGGGAAAAATTAACTCACCGTATAAACGAATGAAATCAGAGTGTTGAGATTATGAATAAAATCTATGTAAAAGTGAAGTCCCTAAGAAATCAAGAGTTTATCGCCGATAAGTGTTTTGTGGCAGAGTCTTATTTTGATCGCCTGATTGGGCTCATTGGAAAGTCTTGTTTGAAAGTAGGCCAGGGAGTTTTGTTTCCGAAATGTCAGAGTGTGCATACCTGGTTTATGAGTATCCCCATTGACATTGTATTTTTATCGAAAAAAAAAAGAGGGGGCGGTGAAGCTTTGCAAATTGTGACTTCGGTTCACTCTCGCGTAAAGCCTTGGAAATTATTACCACTCTTTGATTTGAGAGCACACGATGTCTTAGAATTGCCTGCAGGGAGTGTAGAAAGACATAAAATTAAGGACAGTGACGAGTTATGTATAAGCTCATGGTGATTGCTGGACCCAACCGGGGTTCGAGCTATGGATTTCAAGATGGCGAAGTGAGTATTGGAAGACAGGCTGGGAATACCATTATTTTGTCATCCGAAAATGTGTCAAAAAAACATTGTGTCTTGGTTGTCAATAACGAAGACGTCATGCTCAGGGATCAAAATAGTTCCAATGGAACATTCGTAAATGGAGTATTTACACGTGCGAAAAACTTAAAAGCTGGCGATCGCATCGGAATTGGTGAGTATATTTTAGAACTGGTGCAACCGCAGTCTTCTCGATTAGAGTCGCCACCTGCTATTTATGGGATGAGCAATGTGATTCAGTTTCCGGATAAGATTTCTAAAACGAATAAAGATGGTTCTTCTTTTTCTCAAAATGAGACAGAAGAAAGAATGCCCACTGGACCTTTAGAAAAAGCTCTTTGGTTTTTTGATAAGCAGATCATGCCTGGTTTTTATGGGCTTAATTTTAAGCATGACTTAAAAATCATGTGTATATGGATTTTTGCATTTCTTTGTGTGGGTAGCTTGCTTATTTCAGTTCAGCCAATATTAGAAGGCAATACAAATAATGTGCTCAGAGAATTGGGGAAAAGAGCTCGTTTTATTGCAAGACAGATGGTCGAAAGAAATACCACAGCACTGGCTACAAGGACGGAGGCAAGTATAGATTTGGGGAGTTTAGAAAAAGAACCAGATGTTCGCCTAGCTGTTCTAATTGATTTAGATAGCCGAATTTTAGCTCCTTCTTCTAAGCTCAATCAGTATTTGACTTCTGGCGAAGAATCAAAAATTGCGCTCATTGCCAAAAACAAGTTTAATCAAGGAGATGAAAAAGGATTTGCTCTGGAACCAAATTCTAGTTTAGTAGTTGCTGTTGAGCCTGTTAAAATATTTAACCCAAAATTAAATAAAAATATCGTGATAGGGATGGCCCTTGTTTCATTGGATACTACATTGTCTGTTTTAAGTCTGGGCGAAATCGGGGTGGTTTATTCTAAGGCATTTATTTTGAATGGACTGCTTATGCTTTTTGTATTCCTTATTTTATATCATATTTGTTTGAAGCCAATGATGGTCCTCAATGATGATATTGATAAAGTTTTAAAGGGCGACATGAATCAAGTGACTAAAGAATTTAAAGTATCTGAACTCAATTCACTTTGGGACAATATTAATGCTGCCTTGCATAGAGTTCCAAAGGCATTGGGGGGAGTGGGGGACTCAAATTCTTTTTTAAACACAAACCAAGGGCCCTCTACGGAGGATCTTTTGACAACCTTTGAGCTCTTAGGAAATTTTGAAAAATTTGGGCTCGTGGTCTGTGATCCTGAAAAGAAGATTCTCTACATGAATGCTTCATTCGAAGAGATTAGTGGGTTGAGATTAGAAAATATCAAAGGACAAGTCTTGTCCGCTGTCAGTCGTGATCAGGCTTTTTCGTCACTGTGCAGTGAGCTCTTTTCGAAGGTTTCTTCTGGAGGACCACCCCTTACAGAGGATTTCGAGTTTTCTGGTTTGTTTTACAAAATTCACATCGCTGCTTTGGGGCCATTGGGAGGTCCCCCCAAATGTTATTGGTTTGTTACAGATAAAAAAGGAGAATAATTTTAGTGGGAAATGCTTTAAAATTTAGACATATTGCTGCTCCAAAGCATCCCAGCGAAAAAGCAAGGCTGAAAGTGATCAAGGGCCCTGATATGGGTTCTGTGTTTGTGATTACAGGCACTCGGGTCTCCATTGGGCGTGGAGATGAAAACGACATTGTCCTATCCGATTTGAAGGCTTCTCGGTTGCATGCGGAACTGGATTATAGAAAAGAAGCATGGAAGGCAAAGGATTTGGGAAGTGCCAATGGTATTTTGTGGAACGGACAAAATAAGGTGCAAGCGGATCTTAAGTCGTTTGACACCCTTTCCTTGGGAGAGACAACGTTCGAATTTTTTACCCCAGATTTAGATGTTTCTATTTTAGAGTCACCTGCTCGAGAGATGGCCCTCATTCAGAGCCAGCAATCACATTTTGAGGTCAGGCAAAAACAAGTACGAGAGCTGGGAGGGGCACTTCAGGAAAATTCTAAATTTTCTTTGAAAAAGGCAGGGATCGTTTTAGGTGTTGGAATGATAGGCATTGTTTTTATTTTATTTGACAATGAGCCTAAGCGAACTCCGAATATAAAAAATAAAGACACAGTCGAAGGAAGAGATCTGGCAACTTATTTGCCCACTGTGAGCGGAAGTTTTCAGGACAAAACAGCCGAAATACTGTTCCGGTCTGGTTTTCGAGAATATCGAGAAAGAAATTACCTTCGCGCAAAAGCGCAATTCGAAACAGTGCTTCAAATTGCGCCTGCTCATTATTTGTCTCGATTTTATTTAGAAAATTGTGACAAAGAAATTGAAAATGAAGTGAAGCTCCACCTTGTACGGGGTAAAAAAAATCAGGATACTGGAAAATTTCGAGAAGCTAAGAGTAATTTTGAAGCAGTGATGAGGCTTTTGTATCGGGACCAAAATCACGCAGCGTATTTAGATGCAAAAGAGCAACTTGAAAAAATGGCAAAAGAACAACAAAAACGCACAGAAGGAGACTCTTGATGGTTTCCGGAGTGTTAACTCTACTGAGAGAGGGTGAGGTTTTAAAAACTTATCCAATAGACAAAGAGACTTCTTTGGGGCGCGCAGAGTCCTGCTCAATACAGCTAAACGATAGAGCAATCTCTAGACTTCACGCTATTTTAAAACCTTCTTTAGATGGAGTTCAGGTCCAAAAGAAAAGCTCTTTTGGGTCACTTCTTGTCAATGGAACGGACTGTTTGGAATCCATGATTAAAGAGGGTGATGTCGTAAGTCTGGGGCCCTATCAAATCAAATTTACTCTTAAAAAAGAGGTTTCATCCATGAGTGAAGAGGCAGAAAGTGGGATACCCGGCGAACCACTCCCACTTCCAACGGAGGCTCTTTCCGTCAGTGTTCAAAGCTCTGGAAGTGTAGAGGAATTGATTCAAGAGGCATCAGATTTTAAATCACAAAGTGATTCTTTGGATTCGGAAGCACAGAGCGGGGCATTGGATTCAAAATCACAAAGTGATTTTATCAACTCAAAGTCACAGAGTGTTTCCTTACAATCAAAATCACAAAGTCATTTTATGGATTTAAAACCACAGAGTAATATCGAGGATCAAGAAATACCCATACCCACTCCAGAGACTCCTTCTACTGAGAGCTATAAAATAATCCTTGCGGACGAAAATGCTAAGACTCGCGTCAACTTTAAAAACAAAATTATTGCAAAGCTCATTTTTCCTTCGGGTGGAGCCAATTTTAGTGAATATGAAATAAAAAAAGAAGAAATCTCGATTGGCCGCGGGAAAGAGTGTGACATTGTTCTCAATGACAAAAAATCATCCCGAAAACATGCTGTGATTAAAAACTCAGGTCTTTCTTATGTGATACAGGATTTGAATTCCTCGAATGGAACTTATGTGGATGGGAATAAAATAAATGAACAGATTCTGAGTGGGGATGAAACCATTCAGATTGGAGAAGTCATTTTTAACCTCATGGTTGAAGACTCAGAGTATCATCAGAAAGAGAAAGAATTTATTACCCCAATTGTGACAGAGGAGGTGAGGCCGTTTATCCCCGAGTCCCCTCCATTTTTGTCACAAGTATCCAGTCCAAGTCTCAAAGTTGGGTTTTTTCAAAAAATTTCACGTGATTTTAAATCATTGTCCCCAATTCGAATTGTGATTTATCTGGGTGTTTTAGTTGGCGCTTATTTCGTATTATTTGTAGAGGCTCCAGATGAGCAAGCTAAAAGAAAAGTGGCAAGCACAAAAAAAACAGTTGAAATCAAGAAAGAGTCTGGTGAGAAGACACCTTTTAATACTACTTTGAAAGATCCTACGATCCAACTCACTGCGGAGCAGAGGAAGTTTGTCGAGGACAAACATGATCTAGCCTTTAATTATTTAAAAAATAAAGAATATGATAAAGCTTTATTTGAAATCAGAAAAATTTTTTCTATTGTCTCAGATTACAAGAATTCGAAGGAAATTGAGCGCTATGCAATGGACGGAAAGCGGAGAGTCGAAGCGTTGGAAGAAGAAAAAAAGAAAAAGGAAGAGGAAACTCAGTTTAAAGCCAAAGTGGAGCAATTAATCCAAGAGACAAAAGAGAGAATGGCACATCGCGATTATGAGCAGGCAAGAGAGCTCATGGATCAAATATTATCTCAAGAGCCAGATAACGCTCAAGTGGCAAAGTGGAAATCAGAAATATCAGAATACGAAGAAAGCATTCGCGCCGAAGCAGAAAAGAAGAGGTTTCGAGACGTTGTTCGAGATCAAATGCAAGAAGCTTTTAAGAGAGGATTGAGGTTAAAAAAACAAGGGAATTTTTATGCAGCTATTTCAGTTTTTGAAAAAATTAGAAAAAATTCATTTGATCCAAAAATTTCGAAAAAATCTATCCAAATGATACAGGCGTGCAAAACAGAGTTAAAAAATAGACTGGAGCCTCTTTTGAAAGAAGGAAAAGAAAAGGAAGATGCTGGACAATATAAAGTGGCCTACGAGTTGTACAAGAAAGCACACCAGGTGGACGGAAGGAGTCCTGCTAGTTTTTCTGGGATGAATCGTGTTTATCAAGTTTTGAATGATAAAGCAAAGGCAGCCTACACTGAGGGAGTGCTTGCAGAAAGTTACAGTGATTTTTCTACTTCTAAAAGGAAATTCAAAGAGTGCCTAGAGGTGGCCCCTCTGGATAGTGTTTATTTTGAGCGAGCTCAAAATAAGTTAAGTCATTATTTTAAAAAAGATGGAGAGGAAGGTTTTCAGTGAGCTTCATTAGACCCATTCAAAAAATTGGCGGGTGCGTGTTTCGGGGTAAAAGACAGATTCAAGAAGATGCGTTTTTATCTGACCACGAAAAGGGTTATTTTATTGTAGCCGATGGATTTGGAGGCGGCGAGATAGGCCTTAAATCAGCAAAATTAGCGTGTGAATCGGTTCATGGTTTTTTGCAAAAAGAGGCCGGAGATTTGGAGGCCACCTTACCCTTTGTTTTAAGATCTTATTTTTCTTTACCAGGAAATATATTGTTTAATGCACTCATGCATGCCAATCAAGCACTCTTAAATCAAAATCAAGGAAAGCAGATTCATGAAAAAGGCGGGGCCTCTGCTCTTGCCTGTTTTATCGATGGAGATTTATTGGCGTTAAGCAATGTGGGGGTTTGTTCAGCTTGGCTCTATCGCAATGGAGAGCAGGTGGAGCTTGTCATTCCACGCTCCTATGGGAGGTTGCTCGATCCAACCTTAAAAGAAGTGTTGGTGGCTCACCGTGTTCCTTTGATGGCTTTGGGGCTAGTAGAGGACCTAGAACCCGAAATTGTAGAGTATAAAATCAAGCCAGGGGACTGGATTTTGATGCATACAGATGGGTTTAGTTTGACACAGAGAGAGTCTGTTTTAAATTATAAACAAAATAAATTTAATGGTGTTGTTGATTTTGAAGAACTTAAGATTAAGCTTGAAGAAAAAAAGTCAGAGGACAATGCTGCCTTTGTGCTGATTGCATTGTAACATATTGAAACGACAAGGATTTTTAAAAAAAGAACTACTTGACTAATTAAATACAAATTAGATAAAATTAGACAAGGTGTCAATTTTTCTGGGGGATTTATGTCAACTGTTTGTTTTGCCGATAGAGAATCAAGGATAGATCATGGGAGAGAGCCATAGCTATGGGTCGGATGAGAAAATATTTTGATAAAATTTTAAAAAGAAAACAAGGTCAAACAACCACTGAGTATGTTTTGATTTTATTGGTGGTGGTGATGGTTGTGGCTAAGTTTAAAGGATTGATGAAGAGTCAAATTGAAAAGGCTGTCGGGGACTTAGAAACTAAAATCGTCGATATCAAAAATGACAACTGAATCGGGGCAAACCACGACGGAGTATGTTTTATTGCTCTTAGTGGTGTTGACTACTTCGATAAGTCTCACAAGAGTAGTTTTAAAAAGCGTGGACCGAGGTATTTTATCTTTGGGGGGTCAGTTAGAAAGGGACCTCAAGTCAGGAAGGTCGCCCGTCTATGTATGGAAAAACTAAAAATAATGTCACAGGTCAAGCTATAACGGAATACGTTCTTGTCTTATTTGCTATAGTACTTACTTTTTCCATATTTACACAAGGATTAAAGAAAATGCAGTTGCCACAAAAACTGGCGAAACCTATCACGGAGGATTTTTCGAGAGCTTACCGTTATGGGCATGCCAAAGCAAAGGGGTTTGAGGACGGCGGACCAGAAAATCATCCGAGAGCTAGAGAAGGGGTCAATAGCTTTAGGCTTTTTATTAATCCGAGCAAAATATGATGGCCGAGCAAAATATGAACAAAGATGGACAAGCTTCGATCGAATTTGCACTTGTTTTAACTCTGATGATTGGATTTATCTTTTTTTACTTTCAACTCTGCCTTGTTTTTGCCTGGGGAAATTATATTCACTATGCAACTTTTATGTCAGCACGAGCTTATCAGGCGGCTGGCTTTAATCAAGAAGACCAGGTGGCCCGTGCCAAAAATGTTCTCATTCGAGCGGTAAAGAAGGGGATTGCTTTTCCTGGGCGGGATCGTTTGCCCGTCCTTGCCCGTGGGTTTGGGGGCGATGATTTGCCAGGCATAGCCATCGACTCTCCCAAGAATTTTGACGCTAAAACAAGAAATTTAAGTTGGCTCGAGGGAGTCCGATATACTTTTAGGAGTAGACTGTTTTTAGTTCCTATGGCGGGGTCTTCTGGAGACGGAGGAAAAACCCCCTCTGTGAATGAGATCACTTTGACCTCTGAGAGCTGGTTGGGGAGGGAACCCAGCTATGATGAATGTTTGGGGTATTTGAAAAAAAATTTTAAAACTGCTTTTATAGATAATGGTTGTTAAATTAATGAAAAAGAAGAGGACAGAATCGGGTCAAAGTATTTTGGAATTTTTAATCATGCTCCCCATTTTGATAGGGCTCGTGGTTATTTTAGTCCGTGTCAATACTGCCATGCAGATTTCAATCGTCAATCAGCAGTACGCAAGAGCTCATACTTTATGGCTTGCTTTTAATAGTGCAGAGTATCCTCAGTATGGAATTAGAGAAAGTAATTTTCAGAAAAAAGGATACAACCGGATGGTCATTGGAGTTGCAGATAATGCTCAACCTGATGATGATTCTGGAATTTATCGGCCACTTGCTACTACTCAATACATTGTTAGAAAGCAGAAGGTGAGAGACTCTAGTCCTGCACAAGAGGAACCCACGGAGAGGGATTATGTGAGAATCCGAAATACTATTTCTCTTTGTACTCAAAGCAATGTGATGTTTGCAGAAGGCGCTTCGCAACCCATCTCTCCTGCTTTGCTGCGAAAGCATGCAGAAAGTGGCGCAGAGGGAGCCAAAGTATTCCAATTCTGTAGGAGTCCTATCGATGAATAACAGAGCACTGGGATTGTCCTTGGTCATTACCGTGATTGCGCTTTTTATGGTGCAGAGTTATGTCTCGAGCATTGAAGAAAAAGCCCGTAAAAAATTCGGAACTTCCATTTTGGTGGTGAAGGCTAAAAAAGATATCAAAGAACAAGAAACTCTCAATGACACAATGCTAAAATTAGAGCTTGTTCCAAAAAATTTTTTAGAACCCAATAGCATTTCGTTTGATTCGGATAAACCTAACGAAGAAACCTCAAAAATTTTAAAAAGTTTAGTCGGAACAGTCGCGATTGTACCTATAAAAACAGGGGAGCAGATTTCGAGCAATAAAATTACAGAACCCTCAGTGCGCTCTGGGCTCTCTCCTCAAATCACACCTGGGCGGAGAGCTTTTCCTGTTCCTGTCACTGAAGTGACAGGAGTTTCGAAACTGATCAAGCCAGGCGATCGAGTCGATTTGATCGCTGTTTTAGATCAGGGAGGTGGAAAAGAAAATCGCGTATCCAAAACAGTTTTTCAAGATCTTGTTATTCTCTCAATCGGAAAAAATGTGACCAATAATGTTGCCAGAGTTTTAGAGTTTGATTCTGGGACTGGAAAAGAAAAAGTACGCTCCTTATCAGAGGATACCACATTTAGTTCTATAACGGTCGAAGTAGAGCCAGCACAAGCTCAAGTTTTAGCTCTTATTTTATCCAACAATGACAACACTATTTTTATTTCACTCCGAAACAATGATGACACAGATCGTGTGGGAATTGGGGCTATGGGCGTCCACGATATTTTGGGAGGAGAATACACTCAAGTACAACGGGGAACTGCTGGGAGAAGGTAAATGATTTTTGTTTTTTTGATTCTTAATTTATTGATCGCGTCCGATGGGATGGCAGCAAAGAAAACTAAGTATCATAGATCCCACCTCACCCGCGATGAGTCAGAACGGAAAGCCGATAAACGAAGGCTGCTTTTGACGACAGGCGAAGACAAACCTATTGATTTAGATTTTGATGTAGCCAGTGCAAACGGCATTGCAGTTGGAAATCCACAAATCATTACTTACACTCTTGTTAAAATTGGAGACAAAAGACAAATTGTTTTTAAGCCCCTAAAGAGTGGAGAAACCACAGTGACACTGCGGGATAACGAGGGAAATTTACGGCTTATTTTTAAAGCTATCGTTACAGGATCTAACTTGTTGAGGCGAGCAGATGAGGTCCGGCAGCTCCTTAGAAACATAGAGGGAATTGACATCAAAATTGTGGGTCAAAAAATTATCATTGATGGAGAGGTTTTAGTTCCTGCTGATTATGGAAGGCTTTTATCTGTCATTACAGATAAAGTGTATTCGGATACTGTTTTAAATTTGACTACCCTTTCTCCCTTCGCGATGCAAAGTTTGGCTCGAAAAATTCAAGAAGATATCAATAATTTTGCCTCTAATGTAAGAACTCGTGTGGTCAATGGAGCTATATTGCTCGAAGGCAATGTGGATTCCGAAAGTCAATACAACCGAGCGAGAGAAATCGCGAAAATTTACCTGCCCGAAGTAAGACCTGTGCACCCCCTGTTTGCAAAGGATCCATCCAATACACAAATTTTGCCAAAGGCCTTGGTACAAAACTTTATTGTCATCAATGCACCTCCTCCTAAAAAACAAGAAAAAATGGTTCGCGTGACTATCCATTTCGTGGAACTTTCGAAAGATTTCAGGAAAATTTTTGCCTTTAAGTGGCAACCAGGAGTCACTTCGACCACGAACATCAATGTTGGAAAAACTGGGGAGGGTGGAGTCGGTGCCACAGGAACTTCTTTTTTAGCCACGATTGGTTCTTTATTGCCAATCTTAGAGTCTGCTCAGGATGCGGGTTATGCTCGGATTTTAAAAAAGGGAGATTTAGTGACTCGGAGTGGCCAACCTGGAAGCTTAAATCAGACGACCGAGATTGCCTTTACGACGGTTGGGCCAAACGGTCAACCTGTTCCGGCCACAAAGCAGGTGGGTTTAAAAATCGCAGTGACTCCAAGCATCTTGGGGCAGAGCGAAGATATTCAACTGGACTTAAATCTTAATCAAATTACAGAATTAGAGAGGGCTCCTGCAGGGGGGGCTCCCACAATAGAAAATCATGAGATTATCACTAAAGTTTATATCAAATCTGGAGAAAGTGCGGCCGTAGCAGGAGTGACCAATAATATAGTAGGGACTGATTTTAATAAACATGACCCAAAGCCTGGAGTTTTTGGAGCCGAAACACAACCCATATTTAATTTGCTCAGAAGCAAAGAATATCGAAAGAAAAAATCTCAATTTGTCATCTTTGTCACCCCTCAAATTGTTGAAAACGCCTCAGATGGGACAGAAGATTTGAGGCGAAATTTTAGAGTTAAGGTGAAGTAAAAATGGGAAGCCATATCATTGCAGTTGTGGGTGGGAAAGGGGGAGTTGGGAAGAGTATTTTTACGGCCAATTTGACAATGGCTTACATGCAAGAATTTAAAATGAGGCCCCTTCTGATCGATTTAGATCTGAATAGTTTAGGGGATCAAAATATTATTTTAGGGCAAAACCCTCAAAGAAACATTGTGGATATTTCGAGACTGCAAGGTGTCACTTTGGATCTTAAAACATTGGCTCCCTTTGTGATTAATTCTCCACAAGGCTATAGCTACGTTTCTGCTCCTAAGGATGCGATTATTGCCAGAGATTTGGATTTAGAAGGGTTAGGCAAATTTTTGAAAGCAGTCCCGCAGCTTTTTCCACTGTGCGTGATGGATTGTGGGAGCGTCATGGATGTCCATGTCATGAAAGCTTTAGAGTTTGCCACTGTTATTTTTGTGGTCACTACGGGAGATGTGATTGTAGTCAATCAAACCAAGAGAATTTTAGCAAAAATACAAGAGCTGCTTTTTCCTCCAGAGATGGTTCAACTGATCCTCAATCGCTATGTGTCTTCGCAAATGATCACTCCTCTCACATTGCAAAAAAACTTAGGGAAAAATGTTTTTGGAGCGATTCCAGAAGATGTCTCTACGAGTGATCATTGTCTTGCCAAGAGCACACCAGCATGTTTGGGAGCACCCAACTCAGGTTTAGCTCGAAGTTATCACGATTTGGTTAGAAAAATTCAACAAATGGGACTCCTTGATCAACTTGCTAAACTGATCAAACCCAAACTAAAATCAATCATGACAACCCAAACGGAGGGCTTAAAATCTCCCGGAGGTTCTGCGGTCGATGTGATTATGGGAAGATCAACGAGTGCCTCCCTCGACGGTTGGACGGTGATGAAATTGAGAATTCATCGAGCACTCATTGAGCAAATGGATCTCAAAAAAAATTTTACAGACACCAATGATCCAAAACAGCGAGCTCTCCTGAGAGAAAAAACACAAAAGGCAATTCTAGACATACTCAATGTCGAGGATACGGTGGCGCTTTTACCCACGCGTGAATTAAAATCTCAGATGGTCAAAGAGGTTTTGGATGAGGCATTAGGTTTGGGCCCCTTGGAGGACCTCTTAAGTGATGACTCAGTTACTGAAATTATGGTGAACGCCAGAGATCAGATTTATGTGGAGAGAAGTGGAAAATCTATGCTCTCTAAGGTGACTTTTTCGAGCGAACTCCAGATGATGAATGTGATTGAAAGAATTGTAACTCCTTTGGGCAGGCGTGTGGACGAGAAAGTTCCCTTTGTGGATGCAAGGCTTAGGGATGGCTCCAGGGTGCACATCATTATACCTCCGCTTTCTTTGAGGGGTCCGACGATTACGATTCGAAAGTTCCCTAAGAGACGGTTTGGCGCGAAAGACCTTATTGACTATGGAACATTTACGGAAGAAATAGCTGATTTTTTAAGAGCTTGTGTAGAGGCAAAGTTAAATGTGGTGGTTTCTGGAGGCACTGGATCTGGTAAAACAACGTTACTCAATGTTCTTTCTAATTTTATTCCAGCCAACGAAAGGATCATTACAGTTGAGGATTCTGCAGAATTGCAACTTGGCCAGGAGCACATCGTTCGGCTCGAGACGCGTCCAAAAAATATTGAAGGTGAGGGAGAGGTCACTGTTCGTGATTTAGTAAAAAACTGTTTGAGAATGCGTCCAGATCGGATTGTTGTGGGAGAGTGCCGAGATGGTGCGGCGCTCGATATGTTGCAAGCCATGAATACCGGTCACAATGGTTCAATGACCACTGTTCACTCCAATAATCCGAGAGAATGTATTGGAAGATTAGAAACGTTGTGTTTGATGGCAGGGATTGGATTGCCTTCTCGAGCCATAAAAGAAACCATTTCGTCTGCCGTGAATATTATTATTCAAAAAAATAGACTCAATGATGGAAGTAGAAAAATAGTGGCCATCACAGAAGTCTCTGGGATGCAAGGTGATGTCGTGACCTTGCAAGATATTTTTTTATTTAAACAAGAGGGAATGGACAAAAGAAGAAAAATCGTAGGGCGTTTTGTACCCACCGGTTTTATCCCCAAATTTGTAGAAGAATTAGAAGCTAAAGGAATGAAGATCTCACGCGGATTGTTTGCTGCAAAATAACCGGGAGTTAGAGAATGGACGAAGGATTAAAAATTTTAGCCTATTTGACATTTTCAGTAGGCATTTTTTTAGTTTCTTATCAGTATAGCAAGAAAATTTTAGATTGGCTGAGGTATCAATCCATAGGAACCCGGGATTATATTGTAGAAAAACTTTCTCAAATGTTTATAGAGGTTCCTCCCCAAAAAATTTTATTGGGATTGTTTGGACTCAGTTTTGGCTTAGGGCTGATGGTGTTTCTGCTTTTGCTGCCACAGCTGTTTCCTGCGTTTTTTTTGGGCTTTATTACAGCTGTAGTGGGCTGGAAAGTTCCGAAGCCGATAGTCAATTTTATTTATAAAAAAAGAGTCGAAAAATTTGTATTACAAATGGTAGATGGCCTAGGACTTATGTCTAATGGGATGAAATCTGGGCTTTCTGTTGTTCAGTCGATGGGGCTTATCACTCAAGAAATGCCCAATCCTATTCGGCAAGAGTTTAACCTCGTTTTGAATGAGAACAAATTAGGTATTCCTCTCGAAGAAGCCTTTAATAATTTGGCAAAAAGAATGGAGTCCGATGATGTCGAAATGTTTGTCACATCGGTCAATATCTTAAAGGAAACCGGGGGCAATTTAGCAGAAACTTTGGATACCATTGTGGCGACTATTCGGGAGCGCGTCAAAGTGGAAAAAAAGATAGCTGCGATGACTTCCCAGGGCTTCTATCAGGGGATGTTTGTGATGGCGATTCCCCCACTGCTTGGGATTTTTTTCTATCAATCTGACCCCGAGTTCATGAGGCCACTTTTTACAACCACGGTGGGTTGGTTGATTATCATGACCATAATTTTGTTGGAATTATTGGGTTTTTTTGTCATCATGAAAGTCATTAAGATTGATGTATAATAAAGTGAGGGGGTACTCATGATCAAAACAAAGCTTTGTCTCATTTCTGTCATGTTCTGGGGTGTTTCCAGTTTTGGCGGAGTGAGTATGAAAAACGGAAATTTTTTTGTAGGTTATACGGATTTATTTTACCCTGGCGGATTTGAGCCCAAGATTGAAAGAGTCTACAACTCTAAAACGTCTTATAGAGGGATGTTTGGGAATGGCTGGGGAAATGAATACGAAGTATTTTTGACCGTTTCGGCAGATGGAAGTGTTGTTGTGCATGAGTACGGAGGGGGAGCAGAGAACCGTTTTAGTCCTAAAGAGTTTTCTGCAAAGGAACTTCTTTCGGCTGTTGATAAAATTGCTGAAGCTTCTAAATCCACAGGTCGATTTGGCAATGAAGATCAGCTCAAAGACTATAAGAAAAAACTTAAGGAAGACTCCGGTTATCGAAATTCAGAGTGGGAAAAACTCATTGAAAAAGGATTAGTGAAGGCAAGAGAACTTCCCGATCACACCAAGCTTTACTCAAATCGATTTAGTTATCAAGTGGTCTCTAAAGAGCCTAAATTTTATTTCAGGCAATTTGACAGTGGTAAAAAAGAAGAGTTTGATCTCAATGGAAAATTAAAGAAAATTAAAGATAAAAACAATAACTGGGTTGATTTTTTTTATAGCACAGAAGGCAAGTTAGTCAAAATCCTAGACAACTTTAATCGAAAAATGTTTATTGAATACAACAGTGACGGAAAAGTGGAAAAAATTCATGGTGAGAATGGAAAAGAAGCTTTCTATCAATATGATTCTAAAAAAGAGACATTGATCTTGAGCAAAGACACCGAGGGGAATATTTATAAATACAAATATGACGCGCTCTACAATATGACTGAGATCGAATACAATGATGCAGAAAAGGATAAAAAAAGCGGGAAAGTGACAAAAGAGGCTACAAAGATGAGCATGACTTATTATCCTTCTTCGGAGCATGACAATATTAAAAGCGTAAAAGAAAGAGATGGAACGTTGACTGAGTATTTTTATAAAATCGACGCTAACGACAAAGGGCATTTTACGGTGGAGTCTAAACTCACTTTCGCAGACGCTCACAAAGACAGAGGGGTGGCCTCAAAACCCTTTTCCACCAGTAAATATGAATACTTTTTAAAACACAAGGCCGATGGGTCCGAGTGGACTTACAAGATGACTTCTTGGGAAGGCTCTGACAAGACAGAGACTGTTTACAACGAATGCTGCGGGCTGCCACTGCTTATTAAAAGGGGCGGAGATGAGACCTCTTTTGAGTATGACACCAAGGGACATGTGACAAAAAAAATCACTCCATGGGAAATCACACAGCTGCAATACCATTCCGTACATGCAAAAGTGGCACGGGTTGAAAAGTGTCCGAAGAAAAGTAAGAAAAAGTGCAGTTTTTCTTCTTTTGAGTATGATGAAAAAGGGAATTTAAGCTTTGCTAAAAACTCCGAAGGAAAAGGGGTCAAGCTGATTTATGACACCGATGGCAGAATTAAAAGCATGATTGACGATCAAAAAAGGCATATCGACTTTAAATACAATGAAAGCTCTAAACCGGTAGAGATTACGGATCCAGCCCTTGGTTCTATTAACGTTGTGTATAATAACACGGGTGAGATTAAAAAAGTCGAGAGCAAGGCAGGAAGAAAGATTGCATTGCAAGTGACTTCTGCATTTCAAAATCTGCTTGAGATCATCCGACCGGCTGGGGTGAATTTGAGTTTTTGAACAAGAGTTAAACAGTGACTATTTTAAATACAGTTTTCAGAGCTTTTGCGGGTGGACCGTGTTTATAACTACCCGAAAGGGTAGGGGATTTTAGTTTGCTTGTTTGGCACCGGATTTGCTTCCTAATTGAGGAGAGGAGTATGAGAGTATGATTTCAAAAATATTTTTAGTTTCAGGTTTGTTGGTGTTTGGGGCTTTCAATGTATATGCTGTAGAGGGGGATAGTCAGGGAAAATTAGTCAATGGACAATCAGGCACAGCAAGTTGCCCCGCCCCAGCAGATTCTGCAGTATCTCGGAATAAACCTGGAGAATCCCGAGAAGTAGTTAAGACGCCAGAGAAGAATAAAAACAAGTCGTCTCCAGCTCATCACGCTCCTCCGGCAGAGATATAGAAAACAAGGGTCACTCAGTTTATTCCTTTGTCATTCTTGTCCCGCGCGCTTGGCTTCACTGTAGAGTGAAGTAAGTTTGGGTATTACAAACCATCGTCTTCGCTCCCATACCACTCAGTAAGGGTAGCCTGAATGTATTGCTGCATTTTCATTTTACCAAATTGCTCAATAGCTCCCAGTCGATTGTGTGTCGCACAAAGCAAAGTTAAATTTTCTAGTTTAGAGCTACCTCCTTTGGAAAAAGGAACTTTGTGCTCAATCTGCAAAAACCTTTTTTCAGAGCAACGCTCTTTTGTAATAGGAGAAATATAGGTGCACTGATGGTGAGACTTTTTTGATACTTCGTTACGAATCGAAACAGAAATGTAGGGCCTCTGGGTCACTTCTCTTTTTACTTCTTCTGGCGAAGTAGCTTTAGCCTCACTTTGCTTTGCTACTTCGCCAGAAGAAGTAGCCACAGTTTGAGTTTGACTCTTTTTATTATTTTCAAGCGCTGGCCCTTGTGCCCCCGAAAAATTAGCCTTCACTTTCAGAGCTTTTTTTAATCCTTCTTTGAAGACATCAGCATAGCTTGGATCTGAGTTCCCTTTTTGGATGAGCTTAGATTTCATGAGATCCATGAGCTCTAAAAGCTCTGGATCTACCACTAACCTAATCTCTGTCTGCGTTGGACTGAGCACTTTCTTCTTTTCGTGAGGGATAAACTCTGGGGATATGCCTGTAAAAAACTGCTCTGTTTCAAGTTTTGATTTTTTCTCCACTTGTTTTAGCAAAGCCCTCTTTTGCTCGGGGCTATAGCGTTTCTTATATTTAGCTTTCTCATGTCTCATAAACTTCTGCACGGTCCCAATGACTGAAAGATTTATCTATCTCTTAATAAAACCATAAAATCAACAAAAAAATGCATAAAAATAGCTTTTTTTTAATAAAAACCGAGTTCAAAATGTTAAAATATATGAACTTATTTATCCGCTCAAATCTCTCGCTCACCCAATCCCTGCCGGCGCAGAAAGTGATTTCTCATTTTACCCGCCCTAACAATCGCCACCAACCGTTCAAAAAAACACTCATCAAACGCAAAACGGCAAAAAGAAAAGCCTACCCTTCCTGCTGTAGAAGAGCTCAGTATAAATTTAAAAATTCTTACTCTGATAGAGACACCCACAGCCATTCACTTTTATGCTTCGGCTCAAGGAGGCAAAGCCATCGAACAAGCTTTAGACAGTTGGCTGTCCTTGTATCTCTTTTGGCACTCTTAGAAAAAACTCCATTTTTGCAAAAACCAATAATATCAATGTGTTATGCTTGGTGTATTTTTTTACACATGTGGCATTTAAGTTGCATTACTTATCAAGTAGGAGAGGAATGGTCCTCTCGGAGATAAGGAGTGACAGAGGAGTTGTTATGAAAAAGCGTTTAATCTACATTATTATCTTAGGGTTTTCGGTGATACCAGCGGTGTTTGCACAAGGTCCGATGGGACAGATGCACGTAGCTCAGTTAGACGAATCTGCACGCGCAGCAGAGAGGCGTGATCGATATTACTGCTCAGAAACAGAAAGCGCAGCAAATGGAAAGCCTGTCCCATCTAATTCAGGGCAGAGTACACAGTCTCAAGCTATTGTTGAAGTAGGAGTGCCTCGGTAGTTTTAGTCTTTTCCGTCTGAGTTCAATTCCCGAATCAAATCTCTCAATTTTTTA
>CAZBEI010000125.1:0-11793 GCA_964490895.1 uncultured Bdellovibrio sp.
ATAATGTATAATAAATAGACACCCGTTCTATCGAAGTTCGCTTTTTTTCTCAATCCCCTAAGCCCCTTACACCGCTGAGAGCTTCGACCCCCTAATTTGAGTGGGTGTCAAAAGGTTAGACATGCTTAGACGCTCAAATACCTCTCGATATGAGTTAAAAACTCCACAAGTGGAATAATTTCAATTTGAGATCGATTTAGTTTTTTAGTCCCACTATAAAGAAAATAAGCTTTGGCCATGGGGTAGTCTTCCATAAATAATTTGAGCGGTTTTAATTCACTATCCATGAGAGTAGAAGAGCTCTTGACTTCAATCGCAATAAAGCCTTTTTCGCCGTATAAGATAAAATCAACTTCCAAACCAGATTTAGTTCTCCAATAATAGATCTCGTAATCTAAATTTTTATAAGCATTAATAGCCTTAAGTTCCTGCAAAACAAGCGTTTCTACAGCAGCACCGTTAATTTCAGTGACAGAGTCTAGAGGTCCTCTGGGCCTTAATGTTTGATATATACCCACATCAAAAAAATAAAATTTACGGTGAGCTACCAGTTCTCTTTTTGCTCTTTTTGTAAACACTGGAATCTCGTAAGAAAGCAGTAAGTCTTGCAAAATAGAAAAATAATCTTCGACCACTTTGCGATGAATTGAACACTCTCTTGAGATATTTGAAATATTTAAAACAGCCCCCTGAGAAAAACTAGCTGCTTCTAAAAATCTGGCAAAATTACCTAAGTTTCTCACCAGACCTTCTTGCTGTACTTCTTCCTTAAGAAATGTCTCTACATAGCTGCTTAAAAAGCTTTTGGGATCTAGGTCTATACAAGCTTTTGGCAAATGTCCAAATTGAATTGATTTTTTTAAATTAAAATCACTTCCTAATTCTGAGGCAGTCAATGGAAACATATACTTTGTATAAGCTCTTCCCGCCAACAAGTTAACACCTTTTTGTCTGAGTTTTCGGGCACTAGACCCCGTTAAAATAAATGTATATTTATTATTCTCTATTAAACGGTGAACTTCGTTTAATAGTTCTGGAACTTTTTGAACCTCATCTAAAACAATGTAACCTTTAAAATTATTTGGAATTATTTCTTCAATTCTTTCCGGATGACTGAGCAACCGGGAAAAAGTTTCTGATTCTAACAAATCAATATAAATGGCATTTGAATAATGCCCTTTGACCCAATGAGATTTTCCTGTCCCCCTCGGACCAAACAAAAAAAAGGAGTGCTCATGGGGTGGCTGGAATAGCCTTGTATACATATGCTTAAGAGGCCTCTAGTGAGGATATTATATTTTTTACACCATAAAGTCCATTTTATTGTCTTTTTTGGACTTTGTGGGTCCAAATTTACCAAGACACCATGCCAGGCTTAGTTTCTGCTACAGACGAGCACTAGGAACAGAATTGTATGATTAGGCGGCCTTTTTATGTGTCAGCCCGTTTTTTACTAACTTTAAGTGAGGTGCCAATTTTTGAATTGAAAGAATTTCAATGCCCAATATTTCTCCTGTTTTATCAATATCCACTAGCATGCCTGGCTTGATCTCGATGGTTTTAGCAATAGTTCCCTTTTTAAGCTGAATATAAGCAATATCTAAATGAGTATTTTTTACTATTTTCATCTTTAAATCCCTTTCCAGTAAGCAGTAATAATAATAGCTCTGTGTGCTTGTTCTAAAAAAATGACCTCAAGAGTTTTATTTCCAAATTTAAGATTTTTTGTTTTTCTCCCATTGATATCTAAGTGAGTGATGAAACCCTGGAGCAAACAAATCCTAATTTGAGATCTTGTTATTCGCCGTTCTTTTATTCTTTGCTTTGCGTGATCGGATAGCAAAATTTCTAAAAAAGACACAGTGAGGGAATTATATCGTCTGGAGCCTAAATTTACTAGTCAAAAGGTCAGGCATGTCACTATCCCTTCCGCCCAAGGTAAGATCGAAATCCCTTCTATCTCATAAGCATTGGGGGCACCCCCCTGGGGCCAAATAAGAACGTGCTTCTCGAATTCCCCAAGAGGGTCAGTAAGTTGAGTGCTCTATTATACATAAGTAATACTTCTAATTTATAATATATATCAGGAGTACTGCTTATGTAAATCCAATTTTTTTATGATTAAAACACTCTATTGAGAGACCCCATCGTGAGGGAGATAGCAAAGATTGTGCCTTTTAAAACCCATGAATCACAGACATTGTCCGAAAGATTAACTCAACTAGAAAATGCCGGTCTTTTGGTCCGCAACAAAGGAGATCTTTCTAAAGTGATCACACAAGAAAGACCTGGAGCTTTAATGCGATTTATTAAGGATCGAGATTGAAAGTCGCCTATATTGACACCTCTGTGTTTGTAGCGGTTTTATTTGAAGAACAAAAAGACAAACACGCTCTAGCTCAACTCGAACTGTTTGATGAGTGTGTGACCTCTTTTTTAACAGAAGCAGAACTGTACTCTGTGTGCAAACGAGAAAAGGTAGAACTTGACACTGCCAAGTCTATTTTAAATGCAATTACTTTTATCGGACAAGAGTCGAGTCTTGCAATACAGTACCGATCTTTATTTGAAATGGGCCACTTAAGAGGGGCAGATGCCTTTCATTTAGCCACTGCGCTTTATTTAAGCCCAAAGAGAAATGAACTTACTTTTTTTTCATTAGATCAGAATCAAATTAAAATAGCGCAAAAGCTTGGCTTTAAAGTTTTGACGGAATAAAAGCATAGGTTGATTGATAAAGTCAGTCAAAAGAGCTTATTCTAGCGTTCTACCAACAAATTGTTCTGACATAAGGCAGTATTTCTCTAAATTTCCGCTTATCCTAGTAAAATATATCAAGATAAGCAAAATTTTAAAGAGATTTAGCTTATCTTTTTATTTTAGGTGATTTTAAGCTCAAATTACCCTTTACAAACCCCCATTGGATCAGTTAACCCTTGTTGAATCAACAAAAGGAGAACTCATGTCAAACGAAAATCAGCCTGCAAGCTCAGAAGCTTATTGCGTCAAATGTAAAGCCAAAAAAAACATGAAAGACGCTCAAAACGTCACCATGAAAAATGGACGCAATGCCCTCCAAGGAAAATGCGAAACCTGCGGAACAGGGATGTATAAAATCTTAGGTAAGAAGTAAGCCCACTATAAGCCCTATGGAGCCCACCTTAGCTTCAGCTCCATTATACAGGCGCTCTACCACTGACCCCGAATTTAAATACCCTCCCTCTCGAAATCTATACTGTAAAAAGCTAAAAGAGTTCGAAGGACGGTGTTTTTCAGACCAAGAGACTGAGCACTATAGAGGCCAGTGGAGAAAAAAGTTCCAAAAAAATCTACCTTTATTTGTAGAGTTAGGCTGTAATGGGGGCCATGTCCTCATCGAATGGGCCATAAAAAATCCGGACAAACTCTATCTTGGAATCGACTGGAAGTTTAAACAAATTTATCGCGCTACAGAGAAAGCACGGAAACGCGACTTAGAAAATCTCCTTTTTTTGCGCGCCAATCAAGAACGACTCCCTTTTATTTTTGGCCCTGAAGAAATCGATCAGCTTTTTCTTTTCTTTCCAGATCCTTGGGAAAAAAACCCACAACGTAAAAAAAGATTTGTAACTCCAGAGCGACTGAAAGAAATCGCACTACTTGTAAAGCCAGGGGGGAGGCTTGAAATCAAAACCGACCATGAGGATTATTTTGAGTGGATGATTCGCTCCACAAAACAAGCGAGTTCGCACTGGAAAGTCATCCTACAAACAAAAGACCTTTATCAGGGCCACCCAGAGCCTAAAAACCTAAAAATCCCAGAAATCACACTTTTCGAAAAAGTTTTTATCCTACAGGGAAAGCCCATTCATCGGATGATTTTAGAAAAAATCTAATGACTACCGCATTTTCTTGATCGTTTTAACTAAATCTGAAAGCGAAGAAATAGATTTTTTTCTCATGAACAAACTGAGCTGTAAGAGCAGATTTTTTCTAAAATCCTGTATCTGTCGAAAAATTTCTCTCTTGCTAATCTTAGGATCTAATGAAAAATCACAAGAATCTTCTTTCAAAATCGCACCTGAGAGAGAAAGCAAAATAGCTTCTAAATGGACACCCAAATCTATTTCCTGACCTGCAGTAATAAGTTCAGAGAGTGGCTTATTTCCAAATTCCTGGGAAAGCCAAATAAGATCATAAAGATCTTTTTCGCTACAACGGCTAACCAGCGTGGCTGATTTCATCTTAAGCAGTGTGATCAAATGGGGCACTCGAATATTAAAATCTAACAAAATACCTGGATCTAAACGAAATAGATTCTCGTCCTTTACAACAGCGACAGTAAAATAACTCTTCTCGAATTGCACCGTAGTGTGAAAATATTGTGAACTCTCATAGGTTTGGTCAAACTCTACACCTAAACTTTTAAGTGAACGTACCGCTAAAACCGTCGCTTTATGAGCCCAATCAGACTGTGTAAAAAGATCAAGGTCTTCTGATTTTCTGTGACCGGCATAAAATCCAGAAAGCGCTGTGCCTCCAACTAACATACAGGCTTCTATTTTTTGATCAAATACATGACAAAGAGCCTGCCATAGCAATGGACTGAGTACCCTCTTTGCTAAATGAGTTTGAGGTTTTTTTGGAGATTCCATATTTTCTCACACTCTTGTGCACGGATGGGAAGCATCCACTTTTTATAAAGATGAAATTTCTTCCAGATGCTTTTACCTAAGATTTGACTTGCCTTAAATAAGCCCTCCATTTGAACAAGCCTGGCAATGGCTCGCAAATCTTTTTGAACTAATGCAATCCCAAAATCCTCTAAACCGGGGAAGAGTTTGTCCCAAAGAAAAGTGGCTTCTAGCTTTCTCCTTATTTTGTCATCACTCATGAGAGGCAAAGGTTGCGCCAGTAACTCTACCGTTAAACCCAATTTATTACACAATCGATACAAATGTTTTGACTGAACATTAATGGGCACAGTTTTACTGTGCAAGAACCACAAAGAAATGGCTTGTCTACTCAAACCTACTTTTTTAGCCAAGTCACTTTGGTTTAAGCCTCTAAGTTTCAAAACAAGATGCAAAGTCGTAGAATCCATATTCAAAGAGTAGAACATTATCTTATTTATGTCAATTATACTTGACATAAATAACTATAACTAGTTGATATTAAATAATTTTTTAATTATTTACTTTCCACAAGTCCCACAGCCACCACAAGAATGTGAATCGCCTTTGAGCCGCATCGCGAGGCTTACTTTTCCACGCTTCAATAGCCATCGAGATAAAAAAGGCGCCAGCGCAAACGAAAAAAACTGCTTAAGTAAAAACAAACATGCAAGACCCACTAATACTAAGGCAATCCACTCCTGGTTCATGTCTTTTATCCCCATCCTGCAAGCAGTGCCAAATGGTAAGTCACAAAAGAACCTCCATAGGCCAAAACAGTCATGTAAGCCAACATGACCGTAGGCCAAATCCAAGAATTTGTCTCACGCCTGGTGACTGCCAAAGTCGAAAGACACTGGCATGCTAAAATATACCAAACCAAAAGAGAAAGCGCAGTGGCTAAACTCCAGTCTCTGACCAAAGCTTGCCCTAAAGATATCGAGACATCTCCCTCTTTAGCTTCGACAGCGTAGACTGTAGCCAAAGCACTGACCATCACCTCTCGTGCGGCAAAACCAGGAATGAGGGCCACTCCAATTCGCCAATTAAAACCAATGGGTTTTAAGATAGGCTCAATGGCGTGCCCGATTTTTCCAGCATAACTATAATGAATTGCAGGCTCCATATAACCCACAGGTGGTTTTGGGTAAGAAGCTAAAAACCAAAGCACAATGGACAGTGATAAAATCACAGTCCCAGCTCGACGTAAAAAAATCTGAATGCGTCCTAAAAGCCCCAAGCCGATGCTCTTGAGGTTGGGAGTTTTATAGGTTGGCAATTCAATCAAAAGAGGAGGAGTCGCTCCACGAAAAAGGGTAAATTTAAACCCAATTGCCACCAAAAGAGCGGCTATAATGCCCGCCAAATAGAGAGCAAACATCACCAGACCTTGCAATCTCACAGGGCCGAAAATAATACGATTCGGAATAAACGCAGCAATCAGCAAAGAATAAATGGGGAGTCTCGCCGAGCAAGTCATTAGTGGCGCAATGAGAATCGTCGTCAGCCGATCGCGGCGATTCTCGATGGTTCGAGTTGCCATAATACCTGGAATGGCACATGCAAAAGAAGACAAAAGTGGGATAAAAGCCCTGCCATGGAGTCCAACTTTTCCCATGAGTCGGTCCATCAAAAAAGCAGCCCGTGCCATATAACCAGAATCTTCTAAAAATAAAATAAATAAAAACAATAAGAGAATTTGCGGCAGAAAAACAACAACGGAGCCCACGCCTGCTAAAACTCCTCCCACCAAAAGACTTTGCAAAGCTCCAGCAGGAATGACGGTGGTCAAAAATAGGCTTAACTTTTGAACTCCCTCTTTAATCCAATCTTGAGGGAGAGTTGCCCAATTAAAAATAGCCTGAAACATCACCCCTAAAACAAAAAATAAAATCAAGGATCCTAAAAATGGATGCAATACAACACGGTCAATCCGATCACTCCACAAAGTGGGTCGAGCTCTTTTATAGATTGCAAGAGATAAAATCCGATCTACCTCTTTAAACCGCACTCTAATTTCTTCGGCCTGAGCCTGTTTCCAATGGGGCTCGTTTAGAGAACGGGTTTGCTTTAAAGTTTTTTGAACTTGCAAAAGCAGTTCCTCGGTTCCTTCTTTTTTGACAGCAACAGTGGGAACAACCGGCATGTCAAGCTCTTGTGATAAGACCTCCAAATCTAACTGCATGCCTCTTTTGTGGGCTAAATCCATCATATTTAAAGCTAAAACGAGTGGAATTTTTAAATCCTTTAACTCTAAAACCAGCCCTAGAGTTCTCTCTAAATTGGTTGCATCAGCCACCACCACTAAAAGTTCAGGAGCAAGTTCGTCTTTAAAGTTTCCTAAAATCACATCTCGGGCAATTTTTTCATCAGGAGTTCGAGCATCTAAACTATAAGTTCCAGGCAAATCTAAAAGACTCAGCTTGACTCCAGAGGGAGTGCTCACACGCCCCTCTTTTCTCTCCACGGTCACTCCGGGATAGTTTCCCACTTTTTGTCTTCCGCCCGTGATGGCATTAAAAAGGGCTGTCTTCCCGCAGTTTGGATTTCCCGCCAACGCAACTCTAAAAATATTTTCCGAGGTGAGCGCACTCATGAGGGGTTTTCCTTTACTTCTACAATGACAAGATTGGCTTCACTTCTGCGCAGAGCGAGCAGGCTTCCTCTGACTCGCACTGCAATGGGATCCTTACTCAAAGGAGCTTCGTGGACAAGCTCAACTTGCCCGCCCTCTATCAAGCCCATCTCTAAAAGCCGTCTCGATAAAGCAGGATCAGTGCCTGGCTCTACCGAAACAATCATGCCCTTTTGTCCTTTTTTAAACTGTCCTAGTTTTTGAAGCATTTATATTTTCTTTTCCAGCCTTCAGGGTCACAAAGTCGTTTTTTTTCTTTTTCTGAACATATCAATGTATATCGATATATTAATATATTCCAAATAAGTCAATCAAGACTAATTAATATAAACCACTTTGATGTAGGCAATAAATTGACTAATTATAAGGGTTTTAATAAAGTATATTGACAGATTAAGTCAATTTTGACATCTATGAGTGTACATATATGCAAACATCAACACAAAGTACTCCCGCCTCAACACACCATGGTATTAGAAAAAAAATTCTGCGACAAATGCAGCCTAAAAAAATGTTTGTACTCCTGGCCGAAACCTTTCAAGCTCTGGGCGACTCTTCGCGAATTCAGATCATTTGGGCCCTTTCGCACGGTGAACTCTGCGTTGGAGAAATGGCCGAACTTTTAGATATGAATCAACCCACAGTGAGCCATCACCTGAGAACACTCAGAAACTTAAAACTAGTCAGAGTTCGAAAAGACGGCCGAACTTCTTTTTATACATTAGATGACGAACACATTGAGCACTTGCTCCACGAAGGCATGAAGCACGTAGAGGATTTTCTCTAGTTTTATTTTCCGTCTGGAGATGGAACCTGCACTGCAACTGGCGAAGCAACCTCCACTGGTTTTAATTCTTTGAGTCTTTTTTCTGCCTCTTGCCTGATGACTTCTAACTCAGTATTTTTTGTTCTATTCGGCCTAATAAACGGCTGTTTTTTTTCAAATATTTGTCTTCGATCAGGATTCTGAGAGCCCTCTTTCGAAACATAGGCCACTGGAATAGGCTTAAGCCTGACTTCATTTTTTGCAGGCTTTTGATTTCTAAGTGGGCGAAACTCTTGAGACTCTCTGGATTCTCGAGGGTCCTGTCTTTTATTTCGGTCTCCAGATCTTTTCTGATTTCCATGCCCCCTTGATTTTGGCCCTCTTTGATCTCCCAAGGGTCTGCGCCCTCTCTCCTGATTTTCAAGCGCAGGATAATACTCCGGGAAAAAAACATGGCCGTCTCGTTTTTCGGCGCGCTCCGGAATTTTGTCTGTCTCCGTGGCACTATAGACCACGACTCGCTTCAATCCCTGAGACCTATTTTTGATGCTCTGTACTGCGTCAAGAAAGGTTTTTAGTTTATCTCCATCTCTCTTTGTAGCAAGACCAATAGTCAGGTGGATTTCTTCTTCGGGCTTACCCGCGAGCGCGAGCATCTCCATCGTATTCAAAGTATTTAACAACTCAATTCCATTAAACTCAGTCAGTGTTTTTAGTGCCATCGAATAGACTTTCTATTACATTTGTCTTGAGACTTCACCTATTTTTTTTGATCTGCGCTCCAACTCATAAAATACTCCGAAATCTCAACCGTTTTGGCCACTTCTGTGGCATTTAAGGGCTGAGAGGTATCTATCATGACAGCAATTTCCTCTGTAGCCACCTTATCCTGTGCATTTTTCATGGCATTGGGGTGAGGGCCATGGTGAATTCCCTGTGGATGCCAAGTCATGGCACCTTTGCCGATTCCCTCACGCGAAAAAAACTGACCTGCATGGTAAAAAAGCACTTCGTCAAAATCAATGTTACGGTGATAAAAAGGAACTTTGAGAGCTCCAGGCTCGCTCTCAAGAGGTCTGGGCAAAAAAGAACAAACCACAAAATTTTTCCCTAAAAAAGTCGTGTGAACACTTGGCGGGAGGTGATAGCGAGGCGAAATAATGGGTCTAATCTCGCCCACATGCAACGCCCAGGGAGACAAATCGCCCTTCCACCCCATGGCGTTGAGTGGATTCCAAGGATAAAAAACATGGGTCCACTCATTTTGCCTCTTAATATGAACTTCGTATTCCCCTTTTAGATTTTTTCCACCTTTACTCTCAGACTCTTGCAATATCGGGATTCGCATCACCATGGGATCAAACTGCGCATGACGACCCAACATCCCACGATCAGGCAATCCAACTTCTGAGGCCGACTCAATCACCAGGTGGGTGTTAGCGTCCTCGGGAATAAACCGAAAAGTCACCCCACGTGGGAGGACTAAATAATCTCCAGGCGAATAATTCAAATTTCCATAGTCGGTCTCTAGAACTCCCTGGCCTTCGTGGATAAAGCGAACTTCGTCTCCATCTGCATTTCTCTGAAAAAAATCAGGTACCCTCTTGATTTTAGAAATCCCAATTTTGACATCACTATTTTCTAATAAAAATTGCACACCGTTTATGTCATTCACTTCGGTGGCTTGATAGGCACGCGGTTTTAGGGGTCCTTCGATCCTGAGCCATCCAGTAGGAGGATGGCGGTGGTACAAATGGCTCGTACGTCCATAAAATCCCTGCCTTCCATGCTCTTCTTCGTAGGAGTCTTGTGGCAAATGGACATGAGGTTGTTTCGAAAATTTTCCCTGTGACCAGCCAAATCCTGAGGGGACGTTTTTACTTTTTGACATAGCTTTAGAATTACCATGAGTCGATGCGATGAGGTAGAGGATTTTATTTGTATTGTGCTTCGAAATGCATTGCCTTGAATGCTGCAATATCTTCGGCTTTCATCACTCCAGCAGCAATAAAGGGATCAAAAAAAGCATGGACGCTATGATAATTTTTTTCATTATCTTCGTCTGTTGACCCATCACAGTTTTGATAAGGTGACACATCAAGATAACATCGTTCAATGTCTTTTAAGGTCGTTTCGCAACTTCCTTTTTTGAGCTCTTTCATCACAATGCTCAAAGTTGTTTTTAATTCAATTTTTCCGATGATGTCTAATTTTAATACTTCATTTTTCAAGGGAGTGTCAAATTTATAGAGCGAACCTTCTTCGCTTAAAATCACATAAGTTTTGCAATCATCATCAAGCCAAAGTGTCTCAGGTTGGGTCTCTTGAGTGTAATAGAGTCCTCCCTTTGTGTCCAAATAGACGGGGAATTTTCTGGCCTTGTCATCGAGTGGATCATCCCGATAATTGGTCAAAAAAGCCCCTCCTGTTCTCGTATTTACTAAATAAAAATGAATAGGATTGGTGTAAATTTTTTTAAAAGTAGTGGGCATATGCTCCAAAGAAATTTCTGCCCTCAAGCTCGAATTGTGCTCCGCAGATAAAAAGAGTGAAGAGGGCTCCATACGATAATATCCTGTGATTTCTTCGAACTTTAATTGGGGGGGTTGTTCAATGTAATTTCCAACTCTGCAAGCACTCAAAAAGATTAGGAATAAGAGAGAAATACGAAATAGCACAAAAAGCCTCCTTGCCTCTAACCCTCTTATCGGCGGGGAGACTAGGGGACTTTAGGTTAAATAGGGGCAAAATAGTGGCAATGCGAGTACAATAGGTAACACTACATGACTATAAAAAATATACCGATCATCCTCGCCTCTGGATCTCCCAGGCGAAGGTGGCTACTCAAGCGGGCTGGAGTTCGTACAAAAGTTTGTGCGCCCAATATTACAGAAAAAAGAATCCCGGGCGAAACTCCACGTACAACGGTAAAACGGCTTGCAAAAGTAAAAGCTTTCTTTGTCTTCAAAAAATTAACCCTGAAAAAGCCCACTTTAATTCTAGCAGCAGACACTCTCGTTGTGGCCCCAGACAAAAAAACAGTCCTAGGTAAACCTCACTCTTACAAAGCCGCTTTTCGAATGCTCAACCTGCTTTCTGGCCGTACTCACCAAGTTTTGACAGGTTATTGTCTGATCCTGGCAGGGCTGGGTTCTGCTAAACCAGATTGGGTTTTAATCAGAGCCGTGAGCTCGCGAGTCAAAATGAAAAAACTTTCACAAAAACTTATCTCTCAATACCTCAAAACAAAAGAACCCTACGACAAAGCAGGAGCCTATGCTGCACAAGGAAAAGCAGCTCGATTTATAGAAAAAATTACAGGCAGTACTACTAACGTGGTTGGACTCCCAATGGAAAAGTTATTAGAGGATTTAAGGAAAAAACTGCTCTGAGCCCAGAAAAATACTCTGAGAAAGTAGAATCAGAGTCATTCAACCTTTGCTTTTTTTTGACTGTTTGATTTACAGATGGTGATACTATTACCTTGGATTTTATCAATATAGGTGATAAAATCCAAGGTAATTTATGCAAAGAGCTTCCGTTCAATATCTTCAAAATTGGTATGCAAGAATAGACAGAAAACAGTTGCCAGGATATTGGGGCCTTCTTCGCCCAAGTCAAACAATCTCTTCTGGTGCTTTCATTCCCTTAAAAGAAAAATAAAGAAGCACATCATAAGAAATTTTAAGCAGCGCCCCAATCAACAACGGTAAAGCCAAAGACATTTTTTGCATAAAAAA